>DVMZ01000052.1 GCA_018714725.1 Candidatus Scatosoma pullistercoris | reverse complement strand
CTGCACCCGCAAGGGACATCGTCCCTTGACCCGTAGGCGCAAGTCTGGCGACTTGCTTTTTTGGGGATTGGGGTTCGCCTTGCGGCGGGGATTGCCTTGCGGCAATAAGGCGCAAGCCGTTCGGCTTGCTTTTAAGATTCGGGTGCGCCTATCGGCGATAATTGCGGGCTCCGCCCTGCACCCGCAAGGGACATCGTCCCTTGACCCGTAGGCGCAAGCCTGGCGACTTGCTTGTGTTGGGGTGGGATGCGCCTTGCGGCTGGGATTGCCTTGCGGCGGGGATTGCTTTCGGCAATAAGGCGCAAGCCGTTCGGCTTGCTTTTAAGGTTCGGGTGCGCCTGTCGGCGATAATTGCGGGCTCCGCCCTGCACCCGCAAGGGACATCGTCCCTTGACCCGTGTGGCGCAAGTCTGACGACTTGCTTGTGTTGGGGATATGGAGCGCCTTGCGGCGAGGGCGGCAAAGGTTGCGAAATAAAGGGAGGGATTTTCATGAAGTTGCGGGCGGCCGCCGGTTTTTCTTGCCTTTCCCGTCAAAGTATGGTATAATAACCGGGTAACGCAAGAGAAAGGAAACGGGAGCATGAATAACGAGTATTTTTCCTTTGAACTCATCAAAACCGACCCCGACACCGGCGCAAGGGCGGGAATTCTCCATACGCCGCACGGCGACATCGAAACCCCAGTGTATATGCCCGTCGGAACGCAGGCAACCGTCAAGGGCGTATTCCCCCGCGATCTCAAAGAGGCGGGAACGCAGATTCTGCTCGCCAATACCTATCACCTCTATATGCGGCCCGGGGACGGGATCGTAAAAGAGGCGGGCGGACTGCATAAGTTTATGAACTGGGATCGGCCCATTCTCACCGACAGCGGCGGATTTCAGGTGTTCTCCCTCGCAAAGCTCAATAAAATTACCGACGCCGGCGTGGAGTTCTCCTCCAATGTGGACGGAAGCCGGCATTTCTTCACGCCCGAAAAGGCGATGGAAGTGGAGGAAAATCTCGGCGCGGACATCATCATGGCCTTTGACGAGTGCAGCGAATACGGTTTCGATCACGCGCAGGCGGACGCGGCCATGCGCCGGACCGGGGCCTGGCTGGAACGGTGTTATAAACACCACGAGGCGCAGAATCGGCCCTTCCAGGCGCTGTTTCCCATCATTCAGGGAAATCTCTACAAAGACCTGCGCGGGGAAAGCCTCGCGCGCTGTCTGCCGTTCGTCAGACACGGCATTGCCATCGGCGGCTTGTCCGTCGGCGAGCCTAAGCCGCTGATGTACGAAATCCTCGATTTTCTCAAAGATAAAATGCCGTCCGACGTACCCAGGTATCTGATGGGCGTGGGTTCGCCCGATTGCCTCATCGAAGGGACGATGCGCGGCGTGGATATGTTCGACTGCGTTTTGGCGACGAGAATCGCCCGCAACGGCACCGCGCTCACCTCCCGCGGCAGGATCGTGGTGAGAAACGGGAAATACAAAGAGGATTTCACTCCCCTTGACGAAGAGTGCGATTGCTACTGCTGCAGGCATTACACGAAGGCGTATTTAAGACATCTCGTCAACGTGGGGGAAATGTATGGCGCCATGCTGCTCAGCCTGCACAATATCAGCTTCCTGCACCGGTTGATGCGGGGATTGCGGGCGGCGATTCTCGGCGGCTATGTCCGCGAATTTGCGGCGGAGTTCTATCGCAAATACGGCGGCGAAGGGAAATGGTGAGTCCGGATTCTCTTTTTGCGCCTTTTCTCCGGACGGCGACGCCGCAGGCTCCGGCTGGAACAATGACGGGCGGGAGGCGGCTCTTGCGGGAAAAGAGCATGAAAAATGAGTGAAAAATGAAAAAATGTCATAATATGACAAAGAAACACTTGCCAAAACACAAAAAAAAGGGTATCATTGAAGAAAGATAAAATCGAAAACAATCGTTAAGGAGAAAGAAATTATGCTGTTCAGCTTATTGGCTTCTGCTTCGGACGCGGCCACCGGTTCGTCCTCTTCTGCCGCCGGCTCCGGAAGCTCCTGGATGTCCTGGGTACTCATCATCGGCCTTGCGGCCATTCTCATCGTCTTTTTTGTGCTGAGCAACCGCACCAATAAAAAGAGACAGAAAGAAACGCAGGAAATGCTCGACGCCGTTCAGCCCGGAAACAAAGTCAAGACGATCGGCGGCATTTGCGGCATCGTGGTGGACGTCAATCCCGAAGAGAATACGTTCGTTTTGGAAACGGGTACGGAAGCGACGGGGAAATCCTATCTGAAATTTGACAAACAGGCTATTTATCAGACGGACGCCACCTCTAAAAAGACGGAAAAAGCGCATCTTCCCGAAGAATCCGATAAGAAGGAAGCTCCTGCCGAAGTGCCCGCAGAGTCGGAAACGACCGCGCAGACTCCCGTTGAGGAGAAAGACGGCAACGAGAAGGCGGACTGAGCTTTCTCCCCGGGTAAAATTTCCGGAAAACTTCTAAAATCGGAATGCCTCCGCATAGGATAGAAAAGAATTCGATTCCTGTACGGAGGTATTTTTATGCATTCGGAAAATTCGCCGGCTTCGCATCTCATACAGATCGCCAAGGCCGTGGTCCTCGCCGTTCTCTTTTGCCTCGCCGCCGTCATCGTCTTTTCCTTTGTCCTGAAATTTGCGGCGCTCTCCGAATCGGTTATCCGGCCGGTCAATCAGTGCATCAAGGCGTTTGCCATTCTCTTCGGCTGTTTCTTCGCCATCCGCGGGGAAAAGGGCTGGCTGAAAGGCCTTGCGGCGGGCCTGCTCACCGTCATGCTCACCTGGCTGGTCTTTGCCGCCGTGGGCGGGGACTTTTCCATGACCTGGCTCATCTTTGCCGATCTCGGGTTCGGCGCCGTCGCCGGGTTCCTGAGCGGTATTGTCGCCGTCAACGTCCGCCCTGCCTGAGCGCTCTCTCCTGCTTTCCCGTTTTTTTCGCCGCATTCGGACTGGCGAGTTTTAACTGATACATAAAAAAGTTAACGAAAAACATTAAAAAATAGTTGACATACGTTTAATTCTGTTGTATAATGGACCCGAAATCGGGAAAGGTGCGCCGCAGTCGGCGCGGGAAAAAGAGAACCTTTCCGGAAAAGACAAAGGAGATTGAGCTATGCAGCAGGGTATGCAACAAGGGATGCCGCAGGCGAAGGAAGTCAAAAGGATTCAGACCATCGGTCTGGTGATGCGGGTCGTCATGACGATTTTAAGCGTCCTGACGTTTATCGGCGCATTTTTTGCGCTGGTGGGGGCGATTGTGTTTGCGGCGGTTCCGGAGAGCTGGCTGACCGTCACCGTATCGGGGGCGCTGGACGTAGGCGTTTCCAGCACTTTTCCCGGCTGGGAAAAGCTGCTTTCTGCCCTGTCGGAAGATCTGCCGGGCGCCGTGACGGTGAACGGGGAACAGCTGTATGTTTCTCTGGCGGCGGGAAAGCCGATTGAACTGCCCGTCAGCAAACTGATTTCTCTGGCGGTGCTTGCGGGCGCGTTGCAGGCGGCCGTGTACGGGGTGGTGTTCCTGCTGATCGGGAAATTCGGAAAAGTGTTGCAGAAGAACAGCACGCCGTTCAGTCAGCCGTGTATCCGGTACCTGAAAGTGACGGCGTTCGTCCTGCTGGGCTGGTCGCTGTTGTCGGCGATTACCGGAAGGCTGCTCTGCGCGATTCTCTTCGGGCAGTTCCTGACGGGGATTTCCGTGGACATCGGCATGGTATTTGTCTCTCTGCTGTTGCTTCTGCTGGCTTATATTTTCCAATACGGGGCAAAATTGCAGCAGGAATCGGACGAGACGTTCTGAAAAACGGATAAGAGCCGTTCGGAGGAGGGCGGAAATTTCGATGATTATTTTGCGACTCGACCGCGTCATGGCGGACAGAAAAATATCCTTGAACGAACTGGCAAACCGGGTGGGAATCGCCAACGTCAACTTATCCAAGATCAAGACGGGAAAAATCAGCGCGATCCGGTTTTCCACGCTGGAAGCGATTTGTAAGGCATTGGACTGCCAGCCCGGAGATATTCTCGAATATCGGCCGGAACCGCCCGGATTCTGAGCCGCGCAAAGTGATTTTGCCGCCGTTCGGGCGGTACAGGGATTTGCTCAACGCAGTGAGAGAAGAAAAAAGAATGAAAGAGAGCCTTGCGGGCGCGGGAAGATCGTAGGGAAAGAGGGAAGGCGATCGGGCGTTGCGGACGGGCGGCGGGACGGAAAGTCCCGCCGCCCGTCGTTTTATCGCGTCGCCGTCCGGCACCGGAACCGGAACCTTGCGCCTCCGGACCGGAGGCGGGGGATGCCGGAATTGCTTCGCGCCGGACGAAAGGGCGCCGCGTTGCACAGGGCAAGCCGGGCGGGAGCGGACGGGCAGGGTAGGCGCGGCCGGGATAAGATGTGAAAAAGCAGACGGGAAAGAGTCGGTCTGCCGGAATCCTGCGGAAAAAATTATGCCGCGGCGGCGCAAACTGCTTGCAATTTATGCGAGTGTGTATTATAATAGTACTATCAATAAAGAATTCAAGGAGGCCGTTTTATGATCAAGACGATAGCGAAACCTGCCGAGAGAAAAGTCACCGGTTGCGGAGAATGCAGAAGCACCTGCCAGTCCGCCTGCAAGACCAGCTGCACGGTCGGCAATCAGTCCTGCGAAAGAATTACCCGCGAAGAGAAAATCGAGCGCAAATAAGCCGTACGTTTCGCGAATACGGCCGTACAAAAACGGGCGTAACGGGCCGAGGGTTTCCGTTGCGCCGTTTTTCGGCGTTTGTTTACGTCGGGAAAGAACGGCGCGCAGCGCGCCGAAGTAAGGCGGAGCGCAGTTGACGGGCCGGAGGACGGCCGGGCGGCACGGGCGAAGGCTTTGTGCGGCAAAGGCCGCGGAACAGTGAAAAATCGCGATCCGGGGGAGTGTGATACTCCCCTTGATTTTGCGTAAAAGGAAATTTATGATACACGTTTTCAACTATCGGGACAAAAATTATATCTACGACGTCGGCAGCGGTTCCCTGCACGAATGCGACAGGGCGACGGCGGATTACCTCCGGGCGAAAGAGGAGGGCGAGGAAGTCGATATTTCGTATATCACGGACGAGCAGATCAAAGAAATCCTCGCGGATGTGGAAGGGCTGAAGGAGCAGGGGCTTTTGTTCAGAGAAGAGACTTCTGCGCGGCCGGTCAAGAGCGACGAGATCAAGGCGCTCTGCATTCACATCTGTCACGACTGCAATTTCCGCTGTCGGTACTGTTTCGCCGACGAGGGCGCGTACCATGCCCGGCGGGAATTCATGAGCCTGGAAACGGCCAAGGCCGCCGTGGATTTCCTCATCGCCAACAGCGGGAAGCGGAAAGTGCTGGAAATGGACTTTTTCGGCGGCGAACCGCTGATGAACCTGCCGGTGCTGAAAGAGACGGTGTATTACGCAAAAGCGGAGGCAGCGAAAGCGGGGAAGAAATTCCTGTTCACGACGACGACTAACGCCCTGCTCCTCAATGACGAAACCATCCGGTTTTTCAACGAGGAAATGGAGAACGTCGTGCTTTCCCTGGACGGGAGGAAAGAAGTGCACGACGCCATCCGCAAGACGGTCAACGGGAAGGGCAGTTTTGACTACGTCATCGGGAATATCAGAAAATTCGTCTCTTTGCGCGGGAGCAAGAACTATTATGTGCGCGGCACGTTTACGGCGAAGAACCTCGATTTTTCCAAGGACGTGCTGTTCATCGCGGACCAGGGGCTGGATTCCATCTCGATGGAGCCGGTGGTGACGGACATTCCCGACCTGAAAATCGGCGAGGAGCATCTGCCCGCGATCAAAAAGGAATACGAGAACCTCTGCGACGAGTATCTTCGTCGGTATGCGGAGGGAAAGGGATTCAATTTCTTCCATTTCAACATCGATCTCGAAGGGGGGCCCTGCCTTTCCAAGCGGGTTTCCGCCTGTGGCGCGGGCAACGAGTATTTCTCCGTCGTGCCCAACGGCGATCTGTATCCCTGCCACCAGTTTGCGGGAGACGCGGAATTCCGGATGGGAAGCGTGCGGGAGGGGATCACCCGCCCCGACATCCGGGAGAAGTTCAGAAATTCCTGTCTGTTCACGAGAAAGAAGTGCGGGGACTGTTTTGCGAAATACATCTGTTCGGGCGGCTGCAACGCCAACAATTATCATTTCTGCGGGGATATCGACGAGCCCTATCCGATCACCTGCGAGATGATGAAAAAGCGGATCGAGTGCGCCATGCACATTCTCGCCGAAAAGAAGCTGCTGGCGGAGAAAAAAAGAGCGGACGAAAGGGCGTAAAACGCTTATTTTTGTGAAAACCGTCAAAAAATTCATACAATACCGCCGTTATGACTTGACGGGCGGCGGAAGATAAGATATAATAAAACGGTATCAGTATTTATCTGGACGTTTTATCCGATAATTATCAGGAGGCTATTCAATGGGCAAGAAGAAATCGGTGGTATTGCTGACCCTGATTACCATCGTTATCGTCGCTCTGTGCGCGATGATCGCGGTGCCTTCTTTCGACCTTCCGTTCCTGTGGAACGGGGCCGAGAGCACCTGGCATCCCGTGGTCGACACGTACGATTTCGACGAGGACCTCGGAGGGGGATATTATACCTATTATTATCCCGAAGGAGTCATCTCCGAGACGGAATATAAGATCGAATGCGAATCGCGCGAAGACGACGCGGAAAAGCTGGAAGAGTACCGGAATTCCTATCAGGCGCACGGCGGGCTGTATCTGAGCACCGATCCCGACGACGGGGTGCTGGAATCGGATGACGCCGGAAATTACACCGTCACCGAATCTTTCCGCGAATCCTTTGACGCGGCGGTAAAGGAAATTTCCGCACGCTATGAAAAGAAAGGATACACCTCTTTCCGCGTTTCCGTGGTGGACGATTATGCCCTCCGCGTGGCGGTCCCCGCGTACGATACTTCGGCCGGGACAACCCTCAGCTACTTCTCTTACACGGGCGGGTTCACCCTCTATGACGGGACTTCCAACGTCTTTGAAGAGGAACGGGATATCGTTGCTTCCGATTACTTCAAGAGCTTCGCGCCCATGAGCAGCCGGGAAGGTTATTATGTCGAGATCAAGCTCACCGACCTCGGCAGGACGCTCATCAAAGACGTCACCACTTCGCTGAGTTCTTCCGATTCGAGCTCTGGCGGGACGCTGTATTTCCGCGTGGGCGGCGAGGACATCATCTCCCTGTCCGTCACGTCCGTGATCGACGAAAAGACGATGTATATCGGCGGCAGTTCTTCGGGATATACTTACGAGACGGCGCAGACGGTGGCCATTCTGCTGGATTCCGCGGTGCATGCCGGGGACGTCGATCTTTCGTTCAGCGTGGACGAGACGAGAATTGCTCCGTCCGCTTACGGTGAGAATACCCGCACCCTTCTGTATATCGCGCTCGGCATCGCCCTTCTGGCGGCGCTGATCGTGCCCATCGTGCTCTTCAAGGGCTTCGGCGGCGCATGCTTCTATTCCACGCTGTCCTATTTCATCATCACCGCCCTTTGCTTCGCCTTCATTTCGTCCGGCATTCTGGAATTTACGCTGGGCACCGTGCTCGTCTTCCTGTTCGGGCTTATCCTGATGCTGTTCTTCAACGGCAGGGTATACGCTTCGATCAAATCGGAGTTCATGACGGGCAAAACGGTGGAGTCTTCCGTAAAATCGGGTTATAAAAAGACGATCGCCGGCACGGTGGATACCTATGCGGTGCTCATTCTTGCGGCGGTGGCGCTGCTCATCGGGGCGGCAGGGTTGCACGCAATGGCGATTCAGGCGCTGATCTGCCTGATTTCCGGCGCGTTCTGCAATCTGCTCTGGACCCGCTTTATCAGCTGTATGCTCTTCTCCGCCTCCAAAAATAAATATAAGTATTTCGGCTTTGTAAGGGAGGACGACGACGATGAGTAAGATGATGAAAACGATCGGAAAACTCAAACTGTGGACCCTTCTCGGCGTCGTTCTGATCGTGGCGGGCATCGTGATCGCCGCGGTGTTCGGATTCAATGCCGATACGACGGCGTCCGACTATAAGACGCTCAGCGTCAAGCTGGATTCCTATGAGACAGACGCCCGCGTCGAGCGGATCGATGAGATCTGCACGGGCGAAATCGACAAGGCGGGGCTCACCGTTCTCTATTCGCAGAAAAACGAGTTCTCGAACAGCAGCTGCGAAATGCTCTACGTCTTTTCCGAGGACGTGACAACGGAAAAACTCGACGCTCTTAAAAACGCCGTCTCTGCGGTGCTGGAAACGGAGAGCGAACCCGGCGTCCTTTACAATACGTTTGTCTATGCCACTGCCGGCGACGAAGTCGTTTCGTCCGTTCTGCCCGAAGGCTATCTCTGGCGGGCGGCGCTGGCGGCAGCGGTGGCGCTGGTGCTGGAATTTGTCTATGTTTCCGTGCGCTATAAGCTGAACATGGGCGTGACGGCGACCGTATCCTCGCTGATGGCGGTGCTTCTGACGGTGGCGCTCACGGCGCTGGTGCGCATCCCCGTGACGACTTCCGTGGCCTATGCCGCGGCGTTCGCGATGCTGTATTCGATGGCGACCGGGCTGGTGATTTTCAGCCGCATGCGCTCCGCGTTCAAGTCGGACGAATATAAGGAAAAATCTGCGGAAGAAGCGATCGCTTCTTCGGTGCCCCCGAAGGGGATTCTCTTCTTTGCGGCGGCGTGCGCGGTGGCGCTCGTTCTCGTCGGAGCCATTGCGACGGCGGCGGTGAGATGGTTTGCCGTGACGGCGTTCTTAGGACTGCTGGCCGCCACGTTCTCCTCGCTCCTGTTCCTGCCGGCGATGTATCTGCCTCTGAAAAAGAGTGCGGACAAGAAGGCGGCGCTCCGTGCGAGATACGATTATAAAAAGGAGTCCGCAAAGGATAAAAGGCGGGCGGGCAAAGGCGAACCGGCCGCGAAAGAAGGGGCGAAAGCGCCGGAGACCGCGGCGGTTGCCGACGGCGCCGAGTCCGATAAAGCGTGAGCGGACATTTGTCGGAAATCAATCCAAACGGCGGTTTCGCCGGAAGCAAAACCGGCGGCGGAGGACTTTTCAAGACTCCGCCGGTTTTGCTTTCATGGAATCCGTGAAAAGGGCGCGGTTCCCGCGTAAACGCATGCAAGACGGCTTGAAAACCGGCTTGCAGACAGAAAAAGCAGTTGACAGTTCGCTGCGGCGATTGGCGGCAGGCGCGGAAAATCCCGTGCCGGGCGGTGATGATTATGAAAAAGACGGTGCCCGAATATATCTTTACGGGAGAGCAACTGAATACGGTTTCACGGCTTTCCCGCGAAACGGGCCTGACCGAACACATCGTCCGGATCCTGTACGCGCGGGGCGTGGATACGGCGGACGCGATCCGGAAATTCATGCATCCGTCCCGGAAAAATTTTCTTTCTCCCTTCCTCATGAAGGGGATGAAAGAAGCGGTGGAACTGATTGAACAGGCCCGCGACGAGGGGCGGACGGTGGCGGTGTTCGGCGATTATGATGCGGACGGCGTCTGCGCTTCCGCCATCATGTACCACGCGCTCCGCGATTTCGGCGTCGAGGCGGAAATTTACGTCCCCGAACGCGCCGACGGCTACGGGCTGTCCATGGAAGCGGTGGACCGCATTTTCGAGGATTGTCAGCCAGAGCTGTTCATTACGGTGGACTGCGGTATTTCCTGCGCCAAAGAGGCGCAATATATCTATGAGCTGGGCGCGGACGTGATCGTCACCGATCACCACGAACTGCCCGAAACTCTGCCCGACTGCATCGTCGTCAATCCCAAGTTGCAGGACGACTACCCTTACGACAATCTGTGCGGTGCGGGGGTGGCTTTCAAACTGGCATGCGCGCTCCTCGGCGAAGCGGCTTACCGATATCTCGATTTTGCGGCGCTGGCGACGGTGGCGGACAGCGTGCCGCTGCTCGGGGAGAACCGGGACATCGTGACGGAGGGACTGCGGCTTATCAATACCCGTCCCAGGAGCTGTTTTTCCGCTCTGCTCGGCAAGACTTATGACAACGTCACCGCCCAGAATCTCGCCTTTACGATTGCGCCGCGCATCAATGCGGCGGGGAGGATGGGGGACGCGCGTTCGGCCTTCCGGCTGTTTGCCTCCGATGACAAAGGCGAAATTCTCGAACTGGCGGCGAAGCTGTGCGCCTATAATGCGGAAAGGCAGAAATACTGCGACGAGCTGTATGCGTCGGCAAAGGCGAAACTGCGGGAGAAGGGCGCTTACGGAAATATCATCATGCTCGCCGACGAGGGGTGGAGTACCGGATTCGTCGGAATCGTCGCGGCGCGGCTTGCCGAGGAGTATAACCGGCCTGCGATTCTGTTCGTGCAGAACGGGGAACTGATGAAAGGGAGCGCGCGCAGCATCGACAGCGTGAATATCTATACGGCGCTGCGCAGCTGTTCGGAATATATCGAAGAATTCGGCGGGCATGCGCAGGCGGCGGGAATCAATCTCAAAGCGGAAAACTTCGACGCGTTGGAAGCGGCGCTCGACGCGGAAATCGCGCGGACGCATACGCCGGAGGATTTTGAACAGCGGATTTTTGTCAGCGAGGAGATCGGGGAACCATTTTCCGAAAAATTTGCGCGCGAACTGGAAATGATGGAGCCGTACGGCGTAGGGCACCGCCGGCCGCTGTTCAGCATCACTGCGGAAAAGTGTTTCGCGCGGCCGCTGAAATTCATGTCCCCCCATCTTTCCGTAAAGAGCGATTTTATCGACCTCATCTATTTTTCGGGGAGCCGCAATCTCCGGCTGGTGGAAAGCGACGTCCGGAAAAAGTTCATCTTTGAAGTGGAGATTTCCCGGTTCCGGGGCCGGGAATCGGTGCGCGGACTGGTGCGGGATCTCTTATATGACGGCCGGACGGGCAGGGAGGTGGCGGAGCGCATTTTCTCCAATGCCGTCGCCCGGGCATATGCGCGCGACGTGGCTGTGGATATCGTCCGCCTGACGACCGAAGAGACAAAGGCGCTGATTGACAAGAAGCGGCGGGAGTGCGCTTACGGCCTGTGCGTCGTCGCCTCCGATCGCCGCACGCTGGGATTTTACGACAATCTCGGGGAACTGGGCTGCGATTTGTTTTACCCTTCCTCCCGAAGTCTCGCCAACGCACTGATCGTATCGCCGGCGGCGGACGCCGATCTCGGCGGATTCCGCGACATCGTGTTTCTCGATACCCCGTCCGATTTCAATCTGGCGGAGCTGGAGGGCAGGCAGGTATTTGTCAACGGCGATATCTGCGGATATAAGATGTTCTCCGGACTGGATACCCGGCGGGAGAGCCTTCTGGAAATTTTTTCGGCGTTGAGGCGGGAAGCCGCGTCGCTGAACGGGGACACGGCGGAAGAGCTGGCCGTCGCCTGCGGCGCGCTGGGGTTTGACAGCCGGGAATTCGTCTTTGCGCTCAACGTGTTTTCCGATCTGGGGCTGGTGGCCTTTTCGGAGGGGAAACTGGTCGTGTACCGCGGGGTGAAAGCGGAATTGAAGGATTCCGTTATCTATCGGAGGATTCAGCGCTTGCAGGAAGAATGAGCGGAGGAGCGCCGGAAGCGGAAGAGAAGGCCGGAAAAACTGGTGAAGCCGCACGGGCGGCAGGACGGCCTGCAGGGCGGACGGCGGACGGAAGAGAAAAGCATTGCCGGCAGTCGATACGGCGTGAAGAGAAAGGAGAAAGTCGATGGACGCTACATGGGAAAAGATTTACGAGCTGTATTCCGATCAGGATCGGGCACTGCTCCTGAAAGCGTATAATTACGCGAAAGAAGCGCATTCCAATCAGAAGCGCGCTTCCGGCGAGCCCTATTTCATTCATCCCTGCGCCGTGGCGAAAATTCTCATGGAGCTGGGGCTGGACGCCGCGACGATCGCGGCGGCGCTTCTGCATGACGTCATCGAGGACACGCCCGTCACCGAAGAGGATATCCGGCGGGAGTTCGGCAACGAAATTCTGGAACTCGTCAGCGGAGTGACCAAACTCGACAAGATCGTATTCAAGTCGCAGGAGCAGGAAGAAGCGGAAAATTTCCGGAAGATTTTCGTGGCGATGGCGAAGGATATCCGCGTCATCATCATCAAGCTGGCCGACCGGTTGCACAATATGCGCTCGCTCAATTTCCTCTCGCCCGAACGCCAGCAGAAGATGTCCAAAGAGACGCTGGACATCTATGCGCCGCTTGCGGGCAGGCTGGGTATTTCGCAGATCAAATGCGAACTGGAAGATTTGTGCCTCAAATATCTCGATCCCGAAGCGTACGAATATCTCGTCGTCCATATCAACGAAAAACTCTCCGAGCGCCGGGAATTCGTCAACGACATCGTGGAACAGATCCGGGACATGATGAAGGCGGACGGAATCACGGGCGAAGTGTTCGGCCGGCCCAAACACTTCTATTCCATCTATAAAAAGATGAAGAACAAGGGCAAGTCCCTCGATCAGATTTACGATCTCACCGCCGTCAGAGTCATCGTCAAGGACGTGCGGGAATGCTACACCGTGCTCGGCGAGATCCACGAGAAATGGAAGCCCCTGCCCGGCCGGATCAAGGATTATATCGCCAACCCCAAGCCCAACAAATACCAGTCCCTGCACACCACGGTCATGACTATGTACGGCCAGCCGTTTGAAATCCAGATCCGCACCGAAGAAATGCACCGGATCGCGGAATTCGGTATCGCGGCGCACTGGAAGTACAAGGAAGGCCGGACGGAAGAGGAAAACACCAATTTTGAAAACAAACTCACCTGGCTGAGAGAGGTGATGGAATGGCAGGGCACGCTGAAAGACTCCCAGGAGTTCCTCGACGCGCTGAAAACCGAGCTGTACAGCGACGAATTGCTCGTGTTCACGCCGCGCGGGAAAGTCATTTCCCTGCCGCCCGGCGCAACGCCCGTCGATTTTGCCTATGCCATTCACTCGGAAGTGGGCAACCGCTGTACGGGCGCGCGCGTCAATTCCAAAATCGTGCCGCTGACCACGACCCTCGAAGTGGGGGACGTGGTGGAAATCATCACTTCGCCCAATTCCAAAGGCCCTTCGCGCGACTGGCTGAAATTCATCAAATCGTCCAGCGCCAAGGCGAAGATCAAACAGTTTTACAAAAACGAGCTCAAAGAGGACAATATCCGCATCGGCCAGGCGCGGCTGGACGAAGAGGCGAAAAAACGCGGTTACACCCTGTCGGAAATTCTTACGCCCGACAGTTTCAAGCGGATTTCCGACCGCTATTCGTTCGGCTCGCCCAAAGAGATGTACGCGGCCGTCGGGTACGGCTCGGTGTCCGTCAAGCAGGTGCTGTTCAAGCTGATCGATTTTTACAAACGGGAAATGCCCAAGCCCTTCGAGGTTCACGCGGGCGACGGAGGCGGCAGAACGCCCGGCGGCGTGCTGGTCAACGGCCAGTCGGGGCTTTTGGTGCGCTTTGCGGGCTGCTGTTCGCCCGTCCCCGGCGACAGGATCGTCGGATTCACTTCCCGCGGCCGCGGCGTCGTCATTCACCGTTCCGACTGCCCCAACGTGCGCGGCGTGGATCCGGAACGGCTTCTGCCCGCCGAATGGAACAAGGAAGTACACGACAAACATCGCTATAACGCCAACATTCAGATCCGCGCCACCGATCAGGGAGCGGCTTTGTCCGTTCTGTCTCTGGCCGTGTCGGATATGAAGCTGTCCATCACCGCCGTCAACGGCAGAATCGACAAGAATCACGACGCCGTCCTCGAAGCGTCCGTCAGCCTGACGGATATTTCCGACGTCGATATGCTGCTGAAAAAACTGCGCGCCGACAAGCGCATTTATGAGGTGCACCGCATCACGTCTTTGTCCTGAAATTTGCAATTCCGGCGTCGGGTGGGCCGGTCGATCGGAAGTTTCGGCGTCTTTCCCTCCGTCCGGAAAGTTTTTTGCTCTGTACGGGGAGAGAAGAGAACGGAACGGCCGGAAAAGGGAAGAAAAAAGTCGGAGAGGACAAAAACCGGAAAAAGAAGAAAAGAAACCGGGTGCGGAAAAGGAGGTTTGCAATGCGGGTGATACGGATTTCTCCGGCGGGGTTTGCCGCCAACTCGTATGCCGTGACTTCGGACGGGAAGGACGCGCTCGTCGTCGATCCCGCGCAGCCGCGCGTGGCGGCGGAATTGAAAAAAATCGGCTTGCGGCCGGTCTGGATTTTGCTGACGCACGCCCATTTCGACCATGTGGGCGGCGTGGACAGACTGAAAGAAGAAGGGGCAAAGCTGCTCTGTTCGGAAAGGGAATCGTCGCTCATCGGAACGCCGGCGGACCTTTGCGCCGCTTTTGGCGCGCCGCCCTCCCGATTCTCGGCGGACGGGACTTTTTCGGACGGTGAGACGAAACGGCTCTGCGGGCTGAACGTCACCGCGATTTTCACGCCCGGGCATACGTCGGGAAGCGTTTGCTATCTGGTTTCCGGGGAAAATGCAGGGGACAGGGTTTTGTTCACCGGGGATACGCTGTTTGCCGGCAGCGTCGGCAGGACGGATTTTCCGACCGGGGACGGGGCGGCGCTCCGGGAGAGCCTTCGCAAACTTTCGGCGCTTCCGGGGGATATGCGCGTTTTGCCCGGACACGAGGACGAGACGACGCTGGAAACCGAGCTGAGGGAAAATCCCTGGATGTGCGGCTGACGTTTTTGAAAACCGTAACGCGGGGCATGGAAGGCCGCAATCGGAAAAACGGGCGTCACGCCCGCGGATAACGGACAAAAAAGCAGTCCCGGATAACGGACAAGTGAGACAGGAAAAGGGAAAAGACTATGCAGACGACGGATGCAGGAAAAACGGGCGATTGCGCGCTGGCGACCGATTGCGCGTTTCTGGAAAACGAATTGATGGACGTGGTGCGGCTGTTCAGGAGCCGCCCTTTTTCCGTGCGGCATTCCTTCCGGTTTGAGGAAGGCGTGTTCCGGAATGATTTTCAGGTGGACGGGGAGGAATATTCTTTCCGGGAAGAGGCATTTCCGAAAGACGAGGTGGAATACAAGCGCTTTGAACGGCGGTTTGCCAAACTGGGACTGTATTTGATTTTAAGCGGGAAATACGGCGAAAAAATGCCTTGGGGGGCTTTGACGGGAATCCGGCCGACAAAACTCGCCTATACGGAGCGGGAATCGGGGCGGGATTTCGAGGCTCTGTTCCGGAAAATGGGGGTGTGCGAAGAGAACATCGGACTGGTGCGGGACGTCCTGAAAACGCAGGAGGGGATTTACGAAAAAAAGGACGGAAACAGCGATCTGTTCGTCTCCATTCCCTTTTGTCCGACCAAGTGCAGCTACTGCTCTTTCATCACCGCGCCGATCGATAAGACGCGCGGCTTTCTGCCCGATTACCTCCGCTGTCTCGAGCGGGAAATTGCGGCGGTCGGGGAACTGATCGGGAATTTACGCAGCGTATATATCGGCGGGGGCACCCCTTTGGTCCTTTCCGCGCCGGAACTGGAACGGGTGCTGAAAGCGGTGGCGACGATCCGCACAAACGATTGCGAATACACTGTGGAAGCGGGGCGGCCGGACGTGTTTACGGAGGAGAAACTGCGATTGCTGAAAGCGTATGGCGTGACGCGGATCTGCGTGAATCCGCAGAGCTTTTCGGACGCCACGCTGGAGCGGATCGGGCGGCGTCACACGGCGGCGGACCTCTACCGCGCGTTTGAAATGGCGGATAAATTCGGGTTTGACGTCAATGCCGACCTCATCGCGGGGCTGACGGGGGAGAGCGCAGAGGAGTTCGAGCACAGCGTGCGCGAAGCGGTGAAGACGGGGGCCGAGAACATCACGGTGCACTGTCTGTGCCTCAAATCGGGCGCCAGGCTGAAAGAGGAGTGCTCCTATCTGGAAAATCCGCTCGTCTCTGCCATGGTGGCCTCGTCCAGGGAAATTCTGCGCGAAGCAGGATATGTTCCTTATTATATGTACCGTCAGAAATATCAGGTGGGGAACAACGAAAACGTCGGCTGGACCAAGCCGGGAAAGGCCTGCGTATACAATGTGGATATCATGGAGGAGACGGCGGACAACCCGGCCGTGGGGGCAAACGCGGTGTCCAAAAAGGTGAAAAATGCCGAAAACCGGATCGAGCGTTTCGCTTCGCCCAAGGATTTGGCCACTTATATC
>DVMZ01000051.1 GCA_018714725.1 Candidatus Scatosoma pullistercoris | reverse complement strand
AAGCTGGCGAAAACCAGCCGGGAGCCGGGCCGGACGCGGCTGGTCAATTATTTCGATTTCGGGGAGTTTCTTCTCGCGGACCTGCCGGGCTACGGTTTTGCGCGGGTATCTGCGGCGGAAAAGAAGCGCTGGGGACAACTGCTCGACGCCTTTTTCGAAAAGAAAGAAAGGCTGGCTCATGTCCTCGTGCTCCTGGATTGCCGGCATGATCCCACGGCGGACGACGTGCAGATGATCGCATACCTGCATGCCCATGCCATTCCTTTTACGGCGGTGCTGACCAAAGCGGACAAGCTGTCGAGAATGAAACTGAAAGAGCATATAACGGCGATTGCGGCCGATTTGTACCTGGGGGCGGGCAATCTGATCCCCACCAGCGCGGAGACCCGTCAGGGGCGGGAAGAAGTGCTGGAAAGAATCGCTTGCGTGCTCGCCTGCGCGCGGGACGCCGGAACGGCGGAAACCGGAACGGAACCCGAAGAGAACGAAGATAACGAAGAGTACGAAGGGCCGGAAGCCGCGGTTGCGGCGGGAGTCCCGGAAGGACGGAGCCCGGAAACTTCGGAATGAAGCGCGCTGCGGCTTGCGCCGGACGAGAGAAAAGCGAACAATTGAAAAAGCGAAAAGAGAAGAGATAAAGAAAAGGATAGAAGAGAAAAAGAGGGTTGAAAAATGGCGAAATTTTTAAGCACCTGGTATGGTCTGACGATTTTTATCGCCTTTGACGCATTGGCGGCGATCGCGGTGATCGCAATCGGCTACCGCTGGGTATTCAAACGTCTTTTGGACATACTGGCGTCGGCGGTCTGCATGGCGGCGCTCTCTCCCGTGTTCCTGGTCTTGTTTCTGCGGGGGCTGTTGCTGCGGCGGAGGAGCGGCGGAGAGGTGAAGGTGATCGAGCGGGAATACTGCGTCGGGAAAAAAGCCCGGGCGATCGTCCTGCACGCCTTTTCTTCGGGACAAGCGCCGGAAGAACCGGCAGGGCAGAGTCGGAACAAATGGCAGGGGATTTATAAACTGCCCTGTCTTTTCGATATTTTCTGCGGCCGCCTGAGTTTTATCGGCGTGCGGAAATTTTCCTTTGCGGACGCGGCGCTGGTGTCCGAGGCGGACGAGGGGCGTTTTGCCGTCCGTCCGGGGCTGATCAATCCGCTGGCGGCGACGGGGGACGGGGAAACCGACTATCCGGAAATGTTTCGTTCGGATTTGCGTTATTGGAAACGGCTGGGGTTGGGAACCGATCTCAGAATCTTTTTCACCTGGGCGCTGAGGTGTATCCGGGGAGAAAGGGACTGGCTGGGAAGCACTTCGGAAACATCGTATGCGGCCGCCCTTTTGGAAGCGGGGGAAATCACGCGCGAAGATTTTGAAGCGGTGACGGCCAACGCGCTTGCCGAGGAAGAGGAGCTTCGTAAAAAATACGAGGCAAAGGGCGAGGAAAGCGAAAAAATCGAGACGGACGAGGCGACCGAAGAAGCCGAAGGGAACGAAGCAGGATCTGAAGAATCTGAAGAGTCGGAGAACGATTCCTGAAAAGAGTCGGAAGACGGGACGTTTGTCGGCCCGGAAAAGCCGGACGCGCGGAACGGGTGAACGGGAGGGCCCGAGCCGGCGCCGCTGCGGCTCCGGCATACAAAGGTCGGGGCATGGCGGACTCTGCAAGCATACGACGGGGGCAGGGTTGCGACGAGAACAAAAAAAGTCGACGCCGGGAAAGGCTCCGTGCGGGCATAAAGAGAAATACGGTTGCCCGATGAAAATTCCGTCAAATACCAAGTTTTTTCCCTTTATTATGAGAATTGGATTGTTGAAAGGGATAAACGGCTTGATTTCATTGCGTCTTTCTGTTATAATGATACAGTCATCGGAGGACAGTACACCGCAGTGTAGGGGATAGTAAGCGAACCGCTTGCAGGCCGCCTGTCAGAAAAGATGTCGGGTGCGCCCGGTAAAACGCAAAAGGCGTTTTACCGGGCGAGTTTATTTTTCGGAGGCGTGAAATGAAGATTCAGTTGGTTCCCCTTTCGCCGGAAGACAGAGAGCAGTTTATTCTCGACAATCAATGGGCTTTCAGATACGGGGCGATGTTCGAATTCGGCGAGAGGGACAGAAGTCTTAACGCGGAGGGCGAAATTATTTCCCGGAAAACCATTGAACATTAAAGTTATGAAGTGAAGAGAGATTTTGGGGGGGCGCCGGTGTGATGTTGCTTCTCAAAATATCATATACAGCACTTATCGGAAGGAGCAGCGCGTTTTTCGGGAGGGGCCAAAAGAAAGACCGATGAAAAAGTTTTCGTCAGTCTTTTGTCTTTTACGGGCTTCGGCGCGCCGGGAGAGACGGCTTTACGCCCGGAATTTTCTTTTTCTTGGAGCATTATTTTGTCCTTGTGGCTGTTCCGTTCTCGCGCTCGTTCCGTTTTCGCGGTCGCTCCGTTCTCGCGCCTGTTCCGTTTTCGCGGTCGTTCCGTTTTCGCGGTCGTTTCGTTTTCGCGGTCGTTCCGTTTTCGCGGCTGTTCCGTCCTGACATTGCTCCAATCTCGCGCCCGCTCCGGCATTCCGGCTGTATGGCCGGAATGCCCGGGCGCCGCCGGAGGGGATCGGATTTATCGCTTTTGGAAAAGCAAGGCAGAGGTCCTGTCCGGCAGAGTCCGGTTTTCCCCGGGCTTTACACAAACCGCCGCGTCTCGACATAGTACGACCAGCGGGTAGAGCTGATCTGTTCGATTCTGGCATAGTCGGTGGCCGTATGAAGAATATAGTTGTCGCCGAGATAGATGGCGACGTGTCCGATCCGTTCCACGCCCGTATAATTCTGGCGTACGGAATTGGTAAAGTAAATGCAGTCCCCGCGGGAGAGCTGATTCCGGGGAATATAGATCCCCTGTTTCACCTGCGTGCGGGTGGTGGTCTGCAAAATTACGCCGGCGGCTTTGTGGAAAACGTATTGCACGAGGGAAGAGCAGTCGAATTTGGATTTTGTAAAACCGCTTAAAAAGTTTCCGTAGCCATCGTGCAGGCGCACGGCGCCGTAAACATAGGGCACCCCGAGCTGTTTATAGCCTTCCCGGATCACGTCTTCCACCACCGCGTTGTCGCTCTTTTCAATCGAGAAAACCGAAACATAGTCGGAGTAAATGTATACCGTCTGGTTGCGATAGTAAGTTTTGTACCAGTTCCCCGTCTTTCCTGCCACTATGTACGTTGTTCCCTTTTCCGCCGAACCCACCGAGGCATATCCCGTTCCCGCGCCCGTGCGCATATTTACGCTTTGTCCCGTGACTTTTATGTAAGAGGCGTATTCCTTTACCGGTTCGGGTTCGGGCTCCGGCTCGGAAGTCGGGGGCAGGGTTGAGCCGTCGTCTCCGGAACCGCTTCCGCTGTTTCCCGTTCCGCTCTCGGGGGATTCCGTTCCGCTTTCGTCGTCGCCCTCTTCGGGTATCGTCGGATCCGGAAGCGAGTCCGAAACGCCGCTTGAAGAATCGGAGAAATCCGGCGGGGAGCTTCCGCAGCCCGCGGCAGCAAAAAATGTAAAGCAAAGCGCCAGTATCAGAGCGGCGGCTTTTCGATGTCTGTTTTTCATTTTAATAACCTCCTCTTGTATGCAAATAAATTTTATCGTAAATTTATGCAAAAGTCAATGTATAAAAAGCGGAATTACAGGAAGAGGTTGGAAAAGGTACTCTTTTTTATGCAATTTTTTCCGGAAATATCCGGAAATGGATGCAATTTTCATTCTTTCCGGAGACTTTTCTGCCGAAAAAGGCAAAAAAGGACGGGGCAGAGATGAAACGACAGGGGTTATATGTATAAAAGTATATAATCGGAAGGCGTTCGGCGGGTCGGGAAGCTGTGCGGGGAACAGAAAGAATTGACGGTCGGGAGACGGGGAGGCAAAGGGGGCGCTCGGAAGGGAAGGGCGCTCGGAAGGGAAGGGCGCTCGGAAGGAGGGACGGTCGGAAGGGAAGGGCAGTCGGAAGACGGGGCAGGAAAGGAGGCCGGAAAAATCGGAACTGCAAAGCGGACGAAAAAATTTTTTCTGCGGGCCAAAAAACAGCGGGCGGCGGGTTGCCGTGCGGGGGAAGTTGTGGTATAATAGGAGCATGGAAAAATTACGCACGGATGTACATACGCATACAACGTTTTCTGCGGACGGAATCAGTCCGATGGAAGAAATGCTGAAGAGGGCAGAGGAAAAGGAGCTTGCCTTTTACGGAATTTCCGAGCATTTCGATTACGATTACCTGGTCAACGGGATACCTTTTTACGGCGGGGAGGAAGCGACTTACACCGACCCCGACGCTTATTTCCCGCATGCCCGGTCGCTTGCCGCGGCCTATGCCGGCAAACTGCGGGTGCTGGTCGGCGGGGAATTCGGCTACACGGATAACCGCAAGGCCTGGACGCTGTATCGGGAGCTGGAAGAGAAGTACCGTCCAGATTTTGTGGTGAACAGCG
>DVMZ01000050.1 GCA_018714725.1 Candidatus Scatosoma pullistercoris | reverse complement strand
ACGAGGCAAGGAAACTTGCCTCGAAAGGCGCGCAATCCGCCTGCGTGGAAGACAAAGTCGTCTACGGCTGGGCGATACACTATTTTGAAGAAGAAAGCATCGAAGGCACCCTTTACAACGAGGACGGCTCGGAATACAGAAAACAGTCCGCCCCTCCGGGGAAAAGCCCGGAAAGCAAAGAATCGCCGCTCAAACCGCCGCCGAAGCCGCAGATGTCTTTCTTTGAACTTCTGGACGCAAATTCCCGAACGCCGGAATGCGACAAACCGGATTTTCCCGCACCCATGGAAGAGACGACCGCTTTGCCGGCCATGCAGACAGTCGACCCGGAAACGGGTGAAATTCTCTCCGGGACGGAGCCGGACGGGCCAGGCGGCCTTCCGTCCTCCTTTACGGACGACGAGGAAATCAATGACTCTGAAAGTTCTGAGAATTCCGCGGATGATGCGGATGATGCGGATTCCGACGGTTCCGAAGACGAAGATTTCGACGTTTCCGCCTTTGAGCCCGAAGCCCTCGCCCTTTTAAGCGAACTGTTCGGCGACGAGATTGAACTGAGGTGATGATATGACCGAAAAAGACATCCGACCCATTCCCCGGTATCTCCTGCGCAAAATCGGGCGCGAGGACAAAAAGCAGTTCCCCGCGCCGGACAATCAGCTCCGCTTTTACGCGTATCTGACGATATGGCACAAAGAACTTGTCAAAGTGACCGTAGCCGTCAGGCACTACCGCAAAAAGCGGTACTGCAAGGCCGTCGCCTGGCACGGCGTTCATTCCGGAAAATGCCTGGTAAAAGACCTCGAATACAATTATTACGGCGGCATGGGCTTCCGCGTCGGCTGGTACGAAGAAGGCATTCAGAAAGAGCCGCGCTGGTATGAACGGGGCGTCGGCTGTGCGGAAAGCAGGTATTACGACCCGTGGGCGCCCATCGTCAATCCCGAGGTCGTCGGCAAATTGCCCGAATACAAATACAGCGCTTATTCCCTGTATCACGGGCCCCACCTTTTGAAATATCTGCAGCTGTATGAGCAGTACCCGCAGCTGGAAATGCTGATGAAAGCCGGCCTCGGACTGTATTACGACCGAATCGCCATTCTCAAAAAAATCGGCGAAGACAAGGCCTTCCGCAAATGGCTTCTCCGCCGCCGCGAGGATCTGTCGGCATCCCCTTCCGGCTTTTACGTCCAGACGATCCTGAAAGCGTATCAGACCAACCGACCGCTCCAGGAAATTCAGGAGTTTCTGACCCGGAAAAAGAGCTTTGACAGGGATCCGGACTATAAACCCATCAAAAAACTGTTCCGCGGGCAACAGCTTCAGGAATTTTTCCGTTATCTCGACAAGCAGAAGATTTCGCCGAGACTGTATCTCGATTACTTGCACGCCTGCGAGCATTTACAGCTCGATATGTCCCTGCCGCAGAACAGGCTACCGCACGATTTCATGCGCTGGCACGATATCCGCACAGACCAGTACGCGACGGCAAAGGCCGAAGCGGACAAAAAGGAGAAACGGGAACTCTATGAAAAATTTGCCGCCGTCGCCCAAAAATACCTGACCTTGCAGCACGATAAACGCGGCTCATTCCTCTGCATAATCGCCCGTTCCCCCGCCGACCTTATCCGGGAGGGCGAAGTTCTTCACCACTGCGTGGGACGGATGAACTACGACCGGCGGTTTATCCGCGAGGAATCGCTTATCTTTTTCATACGCTCGAAAGAACGGCCGGAGACGCCGCTCGTCACGCTCGAATACTCTCTGAGCGCCCGCAAAGTGTTGCAATGCTACGGCGAACACGACCGTAAACCCGACGACGACGTGTTGCATTACGTCCACAAAGTCTGGCTGCCGTACGCCAACCGGGCACTCAAAAAACTTTCCGCTTAAAGGAGGATGACAATCATGGCAAACTATTTCCGCATTACCGCTTATCACCCCGACAAAAACATCTGCGCCGTCTTTGACAGCAACGGGCGGTTTGAAAAACTGTGGCAATTTTCCGCATATCTCGTCCAAAAAGGCTTCAGAATCGCCGAAGTAGGCACGGACGGTCAATTCCACGCCGGAAACCTTCCGAAGGCGTCCGCGAGCGAAAACCTCATCGTGCGCGCCTGCGCAAAAGGCGAACCGAAAAAGGGCAGCCGTACCGTGACGGTAAGCGGAAAATATTATACCCCGCTCGGATAAAACCTTTTCCCGGACAATTATCCGACGGCCTGCGTTTGCCCCTCTTCAATTCGCCTTTCCTGTTCCCCGGCGCATTCTTCCGTTTTTTCTCAACAGATTACGGAAATGCTGAATTTCACGGCATACCGGCCGGGTTCCCGCCGGGGCGGCAGTTTTTTAACTGCTGCCCCGGCGGCTTTCCGCTCAATAGTTTTCCTTCCGCACCTCAAAATACGACTGCGGATGCTTGCAGACGGGCATTTGGTAAGTCCTGTCCATACACACGCATGCCTTTCGTTCGTGTAATATAATTATAATCATTGACTTATGCCGAAAATTTTGCTATAATCAGGTTATATTCAGCGAGGATAAGCCATGGAATTAAAAGATTATCTGCCCGTCTGGAATAAATTGACGGAAAAGGAAAAGCTGGCACTTGAAAATTCCGTTGTCCGTAAAAAACTAAAAAAAGGCACGGTCATCCACAACGGAACGCAAGATTGCAACGGGCTGTTCATTATTATAAGCGGAGAAATAAGAGTTTACACCATATCGGACGGCGGCAGAGAAATCACCGTTTACCGCCTTTTCGACAGGGACATTTGTCTGTTTTCCGCCTCCTGCATGCTGAACAGCATTCAATTTGAACTGACGATCGAAACTCAAAAAGAAACGGATGTCTTTATACTGCCGGTCGAAATCTATAAAAAGATCATGGCGGAATCCGCTCCGCTCGCCAACTTCACCAACGAGCTGCTGTCCAGCCGTTTCACCGAAGTGATGTGGCTGCTCGATCAGATTCTTTGGAAGAGCTTCGACAAACGCCTCGCCGGATTTTTATTGGAAGAAAGCGCTATTCAAGGCAGCGAAACGCTGAAAATCACGCACGAAGAAATCGGAAATCATCTGGGAAACCCGCGGGAGGTCGTAACGCGGATGCTGAAATACTTCTCAGGCGAGGGCATGGTCGAACTGGCCCGAGGGACGATAAAATTGACCGATATAAAAAAACTTCAAAATATATGAATCGCAAACCGCCGTTCGGAACAAAAAACCGGACGGCGGTATTTTTTATTGCCTTTTTCCGCCCCGCCGGCTTCTCCGCCGGCGAGACTCCTTCGGCACTGTCCGGACAAGAGACAAAGCTCCCGCCCGAAACAAACTCTTTTAAGGCCTTAAGTACAAGGGTTCCGGGTGACCATGCAATTTGCCTTGCGCGTCTGCCGTCCCGTCTTTCATTTCACGGTTTCGCCGCGATAGGACAGGATTCCGCCGATGTCTTTGACGTTCGCATATCCCATTTTTTTCAGCAGTCTCACGGCATGCGCGCTTCTCACTCCGCTGTGGCAATACACGAAAAGCGCGGCGTCTTTTTTCGGAAGCCTTTCCCCTGCCCTGTCGATTGCCTGCACGGGGATATTGACGCTGTTTTCGATATGCCCTTCCGAATATTCCTCGGGCGTTCTCACGTCCAGGAGAACGGCTCCTTCCGTTTTCCGGTATTCTTCAATCCCCTGATTGATATTTTTAGGTCTGAAAAAATCGAAAAATCCCATATTGAATCCTCATTTGTCCACGCCGGTACACACTCGTACCGGCTTTCATTAATTTTCAATGCTTTTCACAAACATTCACAAGCGCTTACAGAAGCCCGAGAATCTGCGCTTTGGGGCGGGCGCCG
>DVMZ01000049.1 GCA_018714725.1 Candidatus Scatosoma pullistercoris | reverse complement strand
GCTTTTTCCGCGGTTATCTCTGCCCTCTATCGTCCGCCGGCCATTCCGTTCCCGCTCCCTCTCCGGCAGAGTGTATTCCGAAGCGTCACGCGCCGGAGACCGCCGAAAAATACCCGATCAGGCCCGCGTAGATCGCTTCGGCGACCCGTTCCTGAAAGGACTCCGCCACCAACAGCGATTCGTCCGCACGGTTGGAAAGAAATCCGCATTCGGCGATGACGGAAGTGTAATCGGTGCATTTGAGCATATAATAATCCCCCTTCGCCGCCGTGCGCGGGGAAACGCCCTCTTCCGCATAGAGAAGATTGAACTGATTCTGAATCCCTTCCGCCAGTTTTTTTCCGCTTTCGCTGCCGGTACGGTAAAACACCTGTCCGCCCCGCGTCGTCCGCGTGGGATAAAAATTCTGGTGCACGGAAATCACGGCGACGGGCTTTGCCTCTTCGATGATCTCTTTGCGCTTCTGCATATCCCGCTTTTTGAACCCGGTCGTCGCCGCGCCGTACAGCCCCGCCTCCGTCTTTCGGGTAAGCACCACGTCAAACCCCGCGCGTTCCAGTACCGTTTTCAGTTTCATGGTCACCGCGAGATTGAGATCGCTCTCCTTCACCCCCGTTTCCCGGCCCACGACTCCGCCGTCCACGCCGCCGTGTCCCGCGTCGAGGACGATGCACATCGGCCGCGTTACGGCAAACACCGGCACCGACAAAGCCCCGATACAGAGCGCAAAGGCCGCTATGAATCCGCTAGCGATCACCGTAAACAGAAGAATGCCCAGTTTTTTTGAAAAACTTCTTGTCTTTTCATTCCTATTCATACGGTATAGTATATGAGTTTTCCGCCCGTTCTATGAGCCGGAAACCCGGCCGAAAGAGTCCGGTCGTCCTTCTCCCCCGTGCAGATAAAAGACTGAGACAAGGAGGCGGCTCCGGCGTCAAATGACGCCGGAGCCGCCACTGCCCTGTCGGGTTTCTGTCCCGCCACGCGCTTTTTCCGCTTTTCCGGATTTTTCTTTCGGACTTTCCGCATTTCGTTCGTCTCGCCTTGCTTTGCTTTTCTCTTTCCCTTTCTCGCGGCCCGGCAACACTACAGAAATTTACCAGAGCCGCGTGCCCAGCGGAGAACCGAGCACGGACAGTTGTTCCGCGCCCGGAACGGTTTCCGGATTTTCCTTGCCGCGCAAAGACTGTTTTTCCTTCTCGTTTTCTTTCGGAAGCCTTTCCGTCTGTTCCTTTTCCGGCATTTCTTCGCCCCGGTCATTTCCCGCGGATATTTTCTCCGCAGCCGTTTTTACCGGCGTTTCTGCGCTTTTGCCCTTTTCCGACCCTGCTTTTGCCGGTTCCGCCGGCTTTCCGGACGTTCCGGAGCCACCCTGCTCGGAAACGACAGAAGACGGGCGGGATACGGTGATCGATTCGGCGAAATTCACCGCCAGCGAATAATTTTCCGCTTCGCGCAGCAGTTCGGCATAAATTTCTTCCGCATGAGAAGTCCCGATCCGTTCCGCGCCGGCGGCGATCAGCGATTTATAATCCGCCGCCGTCTCCACGTCGGTCACTTCCAGCATACACCCGTCGTGAAGGTCCCTTTTCAACCTGCCGCAATCGGGGAAAAAGGAGACTGAGAGATATTTAGCGCCGCAATCCGCCGCCAGTTTTCCGACCCGCAGCATCTCCGCATAGGTCAGCGACTTGTCCGCCCGTACTTTCACCAACGCGCGCCTCGCCTTGCGGCAGACCCGCCTGATCTCCCGGCGCGTATCCCCCGTTCTGCCGTTTTTCAGCGCCGAAACGCTGAGCACGAGAGTGATTTCCCTCGCTCCGGCACGCACCGCCAGCTTGGCCTCATACGCCTTGACCTTCGCCGTGGTCTCCCCCGTTCCGCCGACAATACAATCCGCGGCCACCCCTTTCCCGTTTAAGACATTCCTGAGAAAGGGAAGATACAACGGGCTCACCCGGACGGCCGCCGCCTGTACCCGGACAGCGCTTTCCGCCGTCTTTCTGATCTCTCCGACGGTGAGATCGGCCCTGTCCGCGCTCAGCTCGGATTTGGAGAGCGCCGCATGCACTTCCGCGATTCGTTTCTGTCGCTTGTATTCGCAAAATTCCTCCGCTTCCGACGGCGAAAGAACGACGCCGGAATTTTTTCCCGGGAAATCGCCCGGTCTGACCGCATTATTTTCCATATCCGAAGTATGCGGCAAAAAAATCGCGTTTATACCAAAATCCTCCAATTTGTGACACTATGCGGAAAGTATAATGAAAGGCATGAAACACGCACTTTTAAGCGCCACCGCCGGAGGGGCGTTCTGGCTGTTATTTTTGTTTTTCGTCTGCTTTTTCTGCGTACATACCGCGCGGCTGGCGCGGATGGGCTGGCAGGCCCGAAAAACGCCCCCGACGTCCGAAAAAAATCCCCCCGGCTCCGGAAACAACGCGCCCGGAACTTCTCACGCGCCGGAAAAAACGACCGGAGAACAACCGGAACGGCGGGAGCCGGATTCCCCGGCTCCCGCCGCGCCCGAACCCGTCTATTACATCGTCGAACGCAAGCGGAAAAAAGCAAAAAGCACCTATTCGCCGCCCCGGGAAATCCGTTTCAAATAGTTTCCCGTTCGCTCCATCTTCGGAATATCCGAGGGACTCCCGATTCAAGAGCGCTCTTTTCCGGAGACACTCCCGCAAAAGTTTATCCTGCAAAGCCACTCGTCTCTCCCCTGCCCGTCCTGTTTTCGCGCGGCAGGGTTTTCTCGCGCCTCCCGGCATCTCTCCGCGCGCCCGGCCCGGCGGTCAGCGGATCGCCCCTGTCACAGCCTGCGCATCTGTCGCCTGCAGTTCGATTCTGTCTTTTTCATACTGATCGATCTGCACCATAATGCGGTTTCCGAACGCGTCTGCACCTTTGCCGTTTCTTCTTCCCGCTCCCGTCACGTTTTTATTTTTTAGCCTGAAACAGGTTAAATATTGACGAAATCAAATGACGGATGCTATAATTTTTCGAAACAATTTTACGGGAGGCGGAAAGTTGTATAAACGGATACGAGATTTGCGCGAAGACAGGGATCTGAACCAGACGGCGGTGGCAAAGATGCTGGGAATGTCTCAGACGGGATACTCCAAATATGAAACGGGAGAGAACGACGTACCCACGGACATTCTCATCAAACTGGCGGATTTCTACGGCGTGAGCGTAGATTATTTGCTCGGACGCACGAAAAACCCGAAAATGAACGTATAAAAAGCACTCGCCTTCTGTTGCGAGCGCTTTTTTCATAAAACCGATTTTCAGAAAATCCGATTGTCGTCCCCTTCTCCCCTTCCTCCTTCCCGGCGAAAGGCGCGCCAAAGCCGCCGCGGAAAATCAGCCGCTCTTTCCGTCCTGCCCTGCCCGGCTCAATTCTCCTTTTTCTCGTCCGGTTCGACGTACTTTTCGAGGTTGCCCCCGTCCTCCCAAAGCCGTTCCAGATGATAAAAAAGACGGGTTTCGTCGTTGAAAATGTGCACGATGACGTCTCCGTAATCGATGACCGCCCAGCGCCCGTCGTGCACCCCTTCCGTGCGCGTAGGCTCCACGCCGTACTGCTCGGCAAGTTTCTCTTCGACGTGTTCCCCCAGCGCGCGGATCTGCGTGGAGCTCGTTCCGCTGGCCAGCACGAAATAATCGCAAAGCACGGTTTTGTCCCGCACATAAATGGTCACGATATCCCTGCCCCGCCTGTCCGCAAGCGCCTTACATGCCGCCATTGCCAATTCTTTGCTTGTGATTTCTGCCATAATCCATCTCCTTATTTTTCTTTCTTTTTCCGGACGGGAACAAAGGGGGGAGCCCCTCCCGGCCGTCCGTTCTTTTTTTCCGGATTTTATTCCGGTTTTTTATTTTTCAGAAACAGATACGCGGACTCCGTCAGCGGATAAACTTCCCCGCCCTTTTCCCGAAGATAGGAAAGCGTATCCGACAAAGCCGCTTCCATACATTCGTCCAGGCTTTCCTTCTCCTTCCAGAACAGAGCCCGAAGCCGGTCGACGCCTTCAAACTGTCTGCCCGCTTCCAGAAGATCGGACAGAAAAATGAGCTTTTCAAGCGGCGCCATGTCCGGCCGGCCGCTGGTGTGGTAGCGGATCGCGTCGAGAATTTCCTCGTCCGTCACCCCCAACCGGGCGGCGACATACGCCCCAGCATACTGGTGCAGGACGGGTCCCGGCACCCCTTCCGGCGGAACGAACCCAGCCAACAGAGGGGATTCGGGCGGCAGATTTTTCGCGCAATCGTGAAAGAGCGCCGCCGTGACGGCCTTCCGCTCGTCAATATGCAGAGCCGGCGCGCGTTCCGCCGCCAGGAAAGCCACGCGGATACTGTGCTCCCGGCGGGAAGGCTTTTCCAAATCCAGCGCTTCGGGGGCATTTTCAATCCGATAAAGTCCCTTGTCCCGGATATAGTCCGCCACTTCCCCGCCCACATAGGGGGCAATCTTTTCGCCCGCCGCCGTCAGCACCCGGACGCGCGTGGAAGAGACGTCTTTCCCTTCGTAGCCGATCACCGTAAATTTTTTGCCGAACCGTTCGGAAAACGCCTTCTGCTCCCGTTCCGCCCAGCCTTTTTCCTCGGCGCGCGCGCACACCGCCAGCACAGCGTTTTTCAGAATATCCTCCGGCTCCCGCCAGGTGGGAAAATCCCGCAGCATATCCGTCCCCACCAGCCAGAACAACTCCGCCCCCGGGTATTCCCCGGCAAAGTGACGGCAGGTGAGATAAGTGTAGCTGGTCCCCCCTTTTTTCATCTCGTAGTCGCTTACCTGTACCCCCGGTATATGCGCAAACGCAATGCGGCACATCTCAGAACGGTCCTCGTCGGAAGAAAGCGTTTTGCCGCGTTTGTGGGGCGGGGTGTGGGCGGGCATCACATACAGCCTGTCCAGCGAAAGCTCTTTCACCGCGCTTTCGGCTAGCCGTACATGCTCTTTATGAACAGGATCGAACGATCCTCCGAAAATTCCGATTCTCATACTTCCATTATACTACATATTCCCGGATTTTTCAAGTTTAAACGGAAAAAAATCCGTCAAAAATAGAATTATGAAAAAATCCGCTTTTATTTCCGATCTCCTGTTTGCGTTCGGCGTTGTATTCCTGCCCGCGCTCTGTCTCCTGCGCTACCGCCGGCTTCCGCTGTGGGCGGCGTTTACCCTCGCCGCGATGCTCGGGCTTCTTTCCGCGCTGGCCGTATTTTTATATCTGCATCAGAAGCGCGAAAAATTGTGTCTCGAAAAACAGGACCGGGAGACGAAAGAAAAACTTTTGCTGCATCTGGCGCTCCAAAGCCCCGATAAAATTCTGGACGGCTTTGCGGACTTTTTTTCCTCGCACGACGAAACGGGCGCCCCGAAAGATTCACCCGAAGGCGCAGCCGGCGACGGGCCCGCAGGCGCGCCGAAAAACACCGCGCGGTCCGCCGCCGCGCAAAAGCGAAAAAACGCCCCCTGCGTCAGAACGGAACAGGGAGAATTTTATCCCGTCTTTTCCTTGTGCCCGCTCGACGCCGACCGTGTCGTCCCCCTGCTCTGCGGGAAAAAACAGGCGGAAAAATACCTCCTGTGCAACGAGCTCACCGAAGAAGCGGAAAAACTTTGTCTCCGGTTCGGCGTCCGTGTCATCAAGGGAAACGACGTATACCGCATGCTGAAAAAAGGAAACGCTCTGCCAGAGCACTATCTCGGCGAAGACGCGCTGCCGAAAAAGAAAAGGAAGAAAGAGCTCTGGTTTGCAAAGAGCAACAGCCGGCGGTTTCTGTTCGGCGGCGCCCTCATTCTGCTGACCTCCCTGATCACCCCTTTCCCCTATTATTATCTCCTTTCGGGAAGCCTGCTCGTTATCTCTGCCGTATTCGTGCGTATTTTCGGGTATCGGTGAACCCCGCCCATCCTCCGTCTCCGCGTTTATCCCCCTTTCGTGGCTTTCCTGCCGTCCCCATACCTTTCCTTTGTTGTCCGCTTCCGCCTTCTGCTTATCTTTCCTATCCTCCCCTGTCTGATTCTCTCGTCAAATCCCTGCCCCTCTGTTATGCGAAGGCGCCCGCCGGAATCCGACGGGCGCCTTCGCGTAAAACTGCAATTTTCCGAACCTTATCCGAACCGAACGGTATTCCCCGGCAGCCGGTCATTCCCTCAACGAGAGAAAGGCCTCGGAAAGATAGAGGATTTCGTCCGTGGCCGTGAGGGAATATTCCCCCGTTTCTTCCGCAGCGGCCTCCGCCGCCTTCCCGGCCAGCCAGGCCCCGGCCCGCCCGCCGTCAAAAGCGGACAGCCCCTGCGCGCAAAGCCCCGCAATCAGCCCGGACAGCACGTCACCGCTTCCCCCTTTGGCCTGTCCCGGCGTTCCCGTAAGGGTAACCGCCGTACCGGTCGGGCACGCAATCACCGTCGAGGCGCCTTTGAGCAGCACGCTCACGCCGAATTTTCCCGCAAATTCGCGCGGGGCGTCCAACCCTTTATGCAAAATATCCTTCACGCTTTCCCCCGTCAGACGGGAAAATTCCCTGACGTGCGGCGTCAGCAGAACGTCGCATTTCTTTTCTTCAAAAATTTCGCCCATCCTTCCCTTGCCGTATTTTGCCAGGCTGTTGAGCGCGTCGGCGTCCAGAATCAGCCTGCCCGTATATTCTCTCAGCAGGAACTGAACCGCGGAAAAGACATCCTCGCTGATTCCCGTCCCCATCCCGAACGCGATCGAATCAAACGAAAGCAGTTTTTCAAAGTTCTTTTCCGTAAACGCAACCCTGCCCCCGTCGGAAATGGGCGCAATCAGCGCTTCGGGGAATTTCAGAAGATAGTGCGGGAGAATGTCGCGGGGCAGGAACAGCGCGGTATAGCCGCAGCCGCTCCGCAGGGCCGCCATCGTGGCGAGCGCGGCCGCACCCGTATAAACCTCGCTTCCGGCGACGATCGCCGCTTTGCCGTACGTCCCCTTATGCGTATTCCGCCTGCGCGGCGGAAGAAGCGCCGCCGTTTCTTCCCTGCCGGACAAAAAGGCATAGCTCGCCTGAGGGCCGGGCAGAGAAATCCCGATGTCCGCGCGGACAAGCTCCCCCGCATACTCCGGCCCGTCGCCTAACAGCACGCCCGCTTTATACTCCCCGATGCAGAGGGTTTTATCCGCTTTCACCGCGTGCCCGCACGCGATTCCCCCGTCGCCCGATACGCCCGAAGGGATATCGGCGGCAAGCACTTTGTCCGCCGCAGTGTTGATATAATCCGCCGCCGCGGCGTCTTTCCCTCCGAGTTCGCCGTGAAATCCCGTGCCGAACAGGCAATCGACGGCCAGCGAAAACCGCCGGCGGGGGAACACGGAAAACACCTCTCCGCCCGCCTTTTCAAACGCCGCGCGATTTTTGCGGCACTCCTCGGTGAACCGGTCCGCCACGCACACCGCAAAGATCTCCCGGCCCTTTTTCAGCAGGAGCCGCGCGGCGACAAAGCCGTCTCCGCCGTTGTTTCCGCCGCCGCAGACAAAGACGATTTCCCCTTCCGGGCACATTTTTTCCGCTTCCGCCGCCAAGGCTTCGCCCGCCCGCTCCATCAGCGTCAGCGACGGCGTGCCCGGCGATTGGATCGTGAAGCGATCCGCTTCCCGCATCTGCGCGTTTGTCAGTATGTATTTCATCCTCTCCCCTCCTCTGCAAATCCGTTTTTCCGCCCGGCGCTTTCCCGGGCCGCTTTTTCCGTTTTCCGTTTTTCCGTTTTCTCCCCGCATATGCGGTCAGGCGCAAATATTGGCCTTCACTGCGGGCGCAAGGAAACTTCCGCGGCGGCAAACGCGCGAAGCCCGTCTGCGGTTTCCGCAATCAGTTCCCCCTTTTCGTCTACTGCAATCATACGGGCGGGAATGCGCTCCTCCCCGCAGATGACGACGACGTTCCGGCCGAGAAATTCCAGCCGGGAAAGGTATTCCGGCATGGGGAATAATTTCCCGCTCTCTTCAAACAGTACCTGTTCCACCTCTTCCCGGTCAAACGGATGTCCGGCCGCTTCGCGCATCGAAATCGCAACGGACGAAAGTTCTCCGGAAAAAGTGTTGTTGACGTTCAGCCCGATGCCGACCACGGACGCGGCGACCTTCCCCGAAGAAAAGGTGTTTTCGATCAGAATCCCGCAGATCTTTTTCCCCTGCACATAGACGTCGTTCGGCCATTTGATCCCCGCGCTCAATCCGAATCGTTCCACCGTCTTGCAGACGGCGACGGACGCCGACGCCATGATCGAAAAGGCCTGCGACGCGGGAAAATCTGCGGGAAACTTCAATCTCGTCAAATACACGCCCCCTGCTTCGGAGATAAACTGCCGGCCTTTGGTCCCCCGGCCTCCCGTCTGCCGGAGAGCGATCACCGCCAGTTCCTCCCCCTTCCCGATCAGGGATTTGGCATACAGATTGGTGGAATCCACCTCGTCCAGCCGCACGATTTTCAATCCC
>DVMZ01000048.1 GCA_018714725.1 Candidatus Scatosoma pullistercoris | reverse complement strand
AAGAAAAAAAATGTGCTAAAATATAAAAAAGAAATAATTTTTTGCTTTCGGCGCGAAAAATTTGCCGTAGCAGAAAAAGTACATACGTATTTTATATTTTGGAGAAAAAATCTATGAAGATCGGAATGCTGACCAGCGGCGGGGATTGCCCCGGGCTCAATGCGGTGATGCGCGCTTTTGCAAAATATGCCTATTCGCATATCGAGGACTTGAAAATTTTCGGTTTTCTCAACGGTTACACGGGGTTGATCGAAAACGATTACGAAATTCTCGAAGAAAAGGATTTCGAGAACCTTTTGCTCGCCGGGGGCACGATGCTCGGCAGCAAGCGCCAGCCCTTCAAGCAGATGACGGTCGCAGATGAGAACAACCGTTCCAAACTGGACAAGATGAAGGAGACTTACCGGAAACTGGAGCTGGACTGCCTCGTGACGCTGGGCGGCGCGGGCACGCACAAGACGGCGGCATTGCTTTCGGCGGAAGGCTGCAACGTCATCGGTCTGCCCAAGACCATCGACAACGACATCTGGGGCACCGACGTCACGTTCGGCTTCGATTCCGCGATGGAGATCGCCACCGAGTGCATCGACCGGATGCACAGCACGGCGGACAGTCACGGCCGGATCATGCTGGTGGAGGTCATGGGCAACAAAGTCGGCTGGCTGACGCTGTATGCGGGGCTGGCGGGCGGCGCGAACATGATTCTCATCCCCGAAATTCCCTATGACGAGGACGCGGTGGTGGACTTTCTGGAAAAGCGGCGCAAAGCGGGCGCGAGGTACAGCATCGTCGCCATCGCGGAAGGCGCGCTCAGCCGGGAAGAGGCGTCCCTGCGGAAAAAGGACCGCCTGGCCATCCGCGCCGCCCGCGGCGAAACGACCGTCACGCAGCGCCTGGCGCGCAATATCGAGGCCCGGACGGGCGTGGAAACGCGCACGCAGGTGATCGGCTACTTGCAGCGGGGCGGCTCTCCCAATCCGCACGATCGGGCGCTCTGTACGCTGATGGGCAGTTATGCGGGCGAACTGGCGGAGAAGAAAAAGTTCGGGGTGACCGTTGCCTATACGGGGGGAAAAGTGACCTACAATTCCCTGTCCGATATCGCGGGAAAGACCAAGAGCGTCCCGCTCGGTCACGAGATGATCCGGGCGGCGAAAGCCGTCGGCGTCAGCTTCGGGGAGCCGTCGGCCGTAAGACCGTGATCGGTCCGGCAAAACAATGAAAATAAGGCCTTTGCGAAGGCTTGAAAGAATAAGCGATAAGGAGTGTCGTTAATTATGAAATATGCAATCATAGACATCAGTTCCAGCAGTATTTCGCTGTTGGTGGCGGAAGGGAAAAAGACGTTTGACGTCCTGTTGCGGGAAAGGGAAAACGTGTCCATTCTCCATTATATGGAAGGGAAAAACCTGTCCGAGCGCGGCGTGGAAAAGCTGGTGGAAAACCTCAACAAGATGAAGAGCGTGTGCAGAAAAATGGAGATCGACAAATGCTATGTCATCTCCACCGCTTCCATGCGGAATTTTGAGAACTTTGAATGGGTGCTGTCGGAGCTGAAACGCCGTGCGGCCGTTTCGGTCAACCTTCTCGACGGTCAGGAAGAAGCGTATTGCGACCTGATTTCCAACGAGGGTTACCGCGCGCTGGACAGAGCGGTGCTCACGGACATCGGCGGCGGCAGTATCGAATTGTGCGATCTGACGCAGAATAATCCCGACGCGCTGGTCTATCTCGATTTCGGGCCCATTCAGCTCAATCGCCGTTTTGTGGAAAACATCCATCCGACCGAGGAGGAAGCCAAAGACATCAAAAAATTCGTGCGCAAGAAATTGGAAAAATCCGGACTTCCCGGTGACAGCGCCTTCTCGACGGCGGTGCTGGTCGGCGCGACAAACCAGGCGATTTATGATGTTTATTGCGACTATTATGACGCGGAAAAGGAAGGGGAAAAACGGATCGAGTACGATCGGCTGAAAAAACTTTGCAAACATCTCGTGCGCTCGTCCGATCGCAGTATGCTGGTGCTGAAAAATGCTCCTGAGAAAATCTATACTTTGACGACGGCGGCGGTGATTCTGCGCGCCATGCTGAAATATTTCGGCGTGTCCAATATCGTCGTTTCCGATTTCGGAGTGAAAGAGGGGTATCTCGCGCTGGTCACCGACGGAAGATGGGAAGGGACGGAAACCGATCTTGGCGAAGTCCCCGCCGCAGAGACGGCTGTTCTTTCCCTTCCGGGAGAACCTTCCGCCAAAAAGAAGAAAAAGGCGAAAAAAGCGGCGGAAACGGCCGAAGAGTCAAAAGCCGATACCAAAGAAACGGATTCCTCACAGCCGGCGCCCGCCGCAAAACGCCGCGGCCGTCCCAGAAAGACGGCTCCGGCAGCTGCGGAGACCGATAAAGCAGCGACGGTAAAGAAAGAAAATAAAGCGGAAGTGCCTGCTTTGGCGGAGACGCCCGCAAAACGTCGCGGTCGTCCCAGAAAGACGCCGGCCCCGGCGGGTGTGTCCGAACCGGAAAAAGCGGCTGAAATTCCGGCGGAATCCCCGGCGAAAGCTCCGGCAAGGAAACGCGCGGCAAAGCGGGCAACCAAAACTTCCGGAACGGCAGAGACAGAAAAAACGGCGGAAGCGATCGTGACGCCGGAAGAGATTGCGGTGCAACCGGAAGAGAAAACCGCGGCGGTCTCCTCAGAAACGGCCGTTAAGGCTCCGGCGGCAGCTCCGCGCCGTTCCCGCGCGAAAAAAGCAGCGGCAACAACGGCAAAGAGACGGGCAGTGAAAAAAGCTGCGGTAGAAAAGGCGGCCGGCGCGCAGCCGGAAGCGGCGACGGAAACACAGCCGGAAAGCGTGCCGGAGCCGGGTAAACCCGCAGATTCCGAAGAAACCCAAAAAACGGAAAATGTTCCGGAAAACGTGGAAGTCGGGACGATCGAAGCCGCAACGGCCGCCGCGAGCGAAAACCCCGCAGCGGAGAGTGCGGCAACCGACGGAGAAACGGCTGCGGAAAACGCAGAAATGGCGGCGGAAGGCGTCCTTAAGGCCGGAGAAGGGGTAAAGGAGGGAGAATCGTGAGGAAGGTAACCAAGGATTCCTTTGTGAAAGGGATCTATTGCAACCGGGAGTATTCCTGGCTGCAATTCAACCGCCGCGTTCTCGACCAGGCGAACGATCTGACCAATCCGCTTCTGGAACGCTGTAAATTTCTGGGGATATTCTGCTCCAATCTGGACGAATTTTTCATGGTGCGGGTGGGAAGTCTGCTGAACGAGAGCAAGCTGGATCCCACGGCGCGCGAAAACAAGACGGATCTGACGGCGGAAGAGCAGGTCGAAGGAATCCTCGACGTCGTCAAAGGACTGTATAAAGAGAGCTCCGCGACTTATTCGCGGTTAAAGGCGGAGCTTTCCAGAAACGGAATGCGGATTCTGCGCCCGTACGAACTGACGGTGCGCCAGCGGCTGCATTGCGAAGCGCATTTTCTGGAATTTATTCTGCCGCTTTTGTCCCCGATGGTGCTGGACGCGAAGCACCCGATGATCCGGTTTGAGAACAAGCATCTTTACATGATGTTCGAGCTGGAAAAGGAAGGGCGGGAGATGTTCGGGGTGATGGCGATTCCGACGGCGGCGGATCGGCTGTTCCGCATCGAAGGGGGAAAGAAGATCAATCTGATCGCCCTCGAAGATCTGGTTTCGGAATTCGGGCATTATGCGTTTCCGGGCTATGAAGTCAAGGGGAAAACGATGCTCCGCGTGACCCGGAACGCCGATTTCGACACCGAAGTGGACGACGCCGATCTCGAACACGATTTCGATTTTTCCAAATACATGAAGCGGCAGGTGGGCATGCGCCCCATGCTGGACGCGGTGCGGCTGGAAATCGACAAGAACAGCGACCGGCTGCGCTCGTTCGTGCTGAGGAATCTCGATCTCAAAAAGTCCTATTGTTTCAAAGCGGAACACTACCTCGATTATAAATTCCTGTTTTCGCTGGGGAAATATTTCCCGGAGGAAAAGCTGCCGATTCTCAGATACCCGCCCTTCCGCGGCCGGGTGGCGGCGGATTTGCAGCCCCCCGCCAGCCTGATCGAGCGGGTGCGCGAGAAGGATATTTTTCTCTCTTATCCCTTCGACTCGATGGATCCGCTCATCCGTCTGCTCAACGAGTGTGCGGAGGACAAACGGGTGGTGTCGATCAAGATCACCATTTACCGGCTCGACAATCATTCCCGGATTGTGGAGGCGCTCAAACGCGCCAGCGAGAACGGCAAGGAAGTGACCGTCGTCATCGAACTCTGCGCCCGTTTCGACGAGGAAAACAACATGTATTTCGCGGGCGTATTGCAGGAAGCGGGCTGTACCATCATTTACGGAATGCAAAATTATAAAGTGCATTCCAAGATAGTTTCGGTGCTGCTGAGCGAGGACGGAGAGATCGGCTACATCACGCACCTGGGTACGGGCAATTACAACGAAAGCACGGCAAAGCAGTACACCGATCTGAATATTCTCACCGCGGACCGGGAAATCGGCGAGGACGCGGCGGCATTTTTCCGCAACGTCGCCATCTGCAATACGGATTTTCGCTATGAAAAACTGTTGATTGCGCCGCAAGGGCTGAAAAAAGGCCTGCTCAAATGTATCGACGAGCAGATCGAACGCGCCAAAGAGGGGAAGCCCGCCCGCATCGTGGCGAAGATGAATTCGCTCACCGACAAACAGATGATCGACCGGCTGTACGAGGCAGGAAAAAGCGGCGTGAAAATTTCCATGATCGTGCGGGGGATCTGCTGTCTTTTGCCCGGGATCCCCGGCGAGACGGACAATATCCGGATTATTTCCATCGTGGGAAGATTTCTCGAACATTCCCGTATCTATTGTTTCGGCGAAGGGGAGGAGCGGAAGATGTATATTTCCAGCGCCGACCTCATGACCCGCAACACCGACCGGAGAGTGGAGATCGCGACGCCCGTGCTGGATAAATCGATCGAGGAAAAAATTTACCGCATGCTGACGGTGATGCTGGCCGACAACATCAAGGCAAGGGTTTTCCTGCCCGACGGCGGCTACAAAAAGACCGAACAGGTGGGAGAAAGAATCGATTCGCAGAACGTGTTTTTGTCCGGAATCTGAGAGGATCGATACATACAAAGCAACCGGCGCGGCTTTTAAGAAAAAGCCGCGCCAGTTTTTCTGCAAAGGGCAGGGATTTGGCGACTGAAAAAAATTGCGGCCGGAGCAGGCCCGCCGGAAAAAATTGTCTCCCGCCGCAATAATTTTTTCTTGACTTTTTCCGGCAGGTGGGTTATAATATCGATAAGAATGCGGGTAAGGCCGGATCGCGGCGAAAAGGGCGGGAAACCGGCCGTTCAGCGCCGGCGGACGTCCGTTCTGCCCAGCAGGTAATCGGCGGAAACGCCGAAATAGTCCGCAATGGCCACGAGATAGTCCGCGCAGGGGAAGGTTTTTTCTTTCAGCCACTCGTAAAAATAAGTGCGCGGGAACCGCATTTTCTTGCAGATTTCTCCGTAATTTGTATTCCGCTCCCTCTTTAATTGTTCGATGCGGATATGAAAAGAAGCGGGAACTTCGGCCGGCGTCAATCGGTCGTCGTCGCTCCGCCCCAGCAGGTATTCAACGGAAATGCCCAGGGCGTCGGCAACGGTGAGCAGGACGGGCACGGTGGGAATGATGCCGTCGAGGGTGGCCCGCGTGATCGTGGGTTCGCTGACGCCCACCAGCGCGGCAAATTCCTTTTTGCTGGTACAGTTCTGCCGGTAAATGAGTTGAGTGATTCGCTTCTTGAAAACGGGAGAAGTCCGATATAAGGCATTTTCAGGGGATTTCGACATGACAATTCCTTTTTTTCGGCAGGAAATGATAGACAAATAGCGTTACCTATCAAAAGCAACGCGTCATCCTGCAAAAAATTGTTTTCCGAGAATAGTTTAATGGATTTTTTCGCTCTTTTGGATAGGTAAGATTTGGTATTCCGAGTATTTTCGGGAGATAGGGACGGAAAGAGGGGGGCAGGGAGCGGTTCGGGGGGCGGAGCGGGGTTTCTTTTATCTTGTGAAAGGGGCGGAAAAATATAACGAAAGGACGGGTGCGGAAACAGGGACGGGCAACCGGGGGAAAGTGACCGGATGTAAGGCCTGGCGGGCACGAAAGAAAAAAAGAAAGGAGAAAGGGAGTCAGATGCAATTCACATGCGACGAGAGAGAGGCGGAAAGGCTTCTGAGGCTGGCGGTGCTGGGGGCGTACGTCGTGGCAAACGGCGGGGGAGTCTGTGAAGAAGTGTCGGATTACGAGGACGTCAAGGAGAAACTGGTCCGGGAGTATCTCCGGGCGAAAGGAGCGGGTCCGGCGCTGACGGAATTGCAGGCGGGACTCACGGCGGAACGGGCGCTGGAAAAAATGCGGAAATATCTGGACGGATATGAGGAGCAGTCCTGGCAATGGAAACTGGCGGAAAAACTGGCGGAAGCGGAGTGCCCGGGAAACAGGACGGAAGAGCGGTTAAAAAGGCAGGAACTGTACGAGTGGGTGTTGCAGGAAGAAGGGGCGGATGCGGTGAGCATCGACCTTTCGGGATGGGAGAAGTCCGGTAAATAAAAAAACAGGCGCCGCGGGGGCTTTTCGCGAAGAAAAGCCCCCGCGGCGATTTGCCTTCCCGCCGGAAACCGGGCGCGGAAAATGAAGCGGACAAAACGGGGAGGAGGAAGGCTGAAAGGCAGCGCGGCCGTCGGACGAGGCAAAATTCCGCAGGAAGGGAGAGCGAGGAAAAACTGTCGTTTCCGAACAAAAAAAGAGGGGATAAAACGTTTACTTTTTATTTGACTTCCCGGGATTCATATGGTACAATAATAGCTGTCGGTATTAACGGCGGCGGGAAATCCGCAGACACGAAAGAGGAATTTTCCGTCCGTTGAAACAGAGATGGGAGGAATTATGAGCAGACTGAGTATCATTACGCAGAACAAGGCACAGGCAACCGTGGAGGAGCTGTATAAAGATGTGGAACGCCGCATCAGCGCCAGCCCTTCCGGACTTTGTCCTGTGGATATGGCGGCTTCGTTCCTGAAGATGTGCCATGCCCAATCCTGCGGCAAATGCGTGCCCTGCCGTATCGGGCTGGGAACGCTGGAAAAACTTCTGGACGACGTTCTGGACGGCAACGCTACGCTGGACACCATCGAACTCATCCGGAAAACGGCGGAGGGAATTTATTATTCCGCCGATTGCGCGATCGGTTACGAGGCGGCGAGAATGGTGCTGAAAGGCATCGAGGGCTTCCGCGACGATTTTGTCGAGCACATCGAGCACGGGCGCTGCAAATGCACGCTCAATCAGCCCGTTCCCTGCGTGGCGCAGTGTCCCGCGGGCGTGGACATTCCCGGTTACATATCCCTTGTCGAAGCGGGCAGAAACGCGGACGCCGTCCGCCTGATCCGCAAGGACAACCCCCTGGTGGCGGTGTGCGGACTCATCTGCGAACACCCTTGCGAAGTGCGTTGCCGCCGCAGTATGATGGACGCGTCCATCAATATCCGCGGCCTTAAACGCTATGCGGCGGAACATGCGGGCGACGTGCCCGTACCCAACCCCCTGCCCCCGACGGGCAAGAAGGTGGCGGTGATCGGCGGCGGCCCCGGCGGTATTTCCGCGGCTTACTATTTGTCGCTGATGGGGCATTCGGTCACCCTGTTTGAAGCGAAGAAAAAGCTGGGCGGCATGCTCCGTTACGGCATTCCCAGCTATCGTCTGCCGAGAGAAATTCTCGACAAAGAGATCGCGCAGCTGATGTCCGTCGGCGTGGAAGTGAAGACGGAGACGACCGTGGGCGAAAATCCCAGCATACTCGATCTCAAAAAGGACTTTGACGCAGTGTATATCGCGATCGGCGCGCAGACGGATAAAAAGATCGGCATCGAAGGCGAGGACGCAAAGGGCGTCGTGTCCGCGGTGGAAATGCTCCGCGGAATCGGCGACGACGAGATGCCCGATTTCAAGGGCAAGGACATCATCGTCATCGGCGGCGGCAACGTCGCCATGGACGTGGCCCGTTCTTCCATCCGACTCGGCGCTAAGCGGGTGCGCATTGTCTACCGCCGTCGCCAGGTGGATATGACCGCCATGAAAGAAGAAGTGGCCGGCGCCATCGAAGAGGGGTGCGAAGTACTGGAACTCTGCTCCCCCCTGCGCATCGAAAAGGACGAAAAGGGCAACGCCGTGGCGCTCTGGGTCAAGCCCCAGATCATCGGCGCTTACGATCGCGGCAGACCCAAGCCCTGCAATTCGGAAAAGCCCGAAGAGAGGCTTGCCTGCGATATGGTGCTGGTGGCCATCGGCCAGGGCATCGAATCGAGGAACTTTGAAAAACACGGCATTCCCGTCAAACGCGGCGTGATCGACGCGCTGAACTGGAGCGGGATCAAGGATATTCCCGGCGTGTTTGCGGGCGGCGACTGCGTGACCGGTCCCGCCACCGTCATCCGCGCCATCGCGGCGGGCAAGGTCGCCGCGGCGAACATCGACGAATATCTCGGCTTCCGTCACGAACTCAAAGTGGACGTGGATATCCCGCCCATCCGGCTGGACGACCGTCTGCCTTGCGGCCGGGTGAACATGAAGGAGCGCAACGCTTCCGAGCGCAAGAAGGACTTCAAGCTGATGGAATGCGGCATGAGCGAAGAAGAGGCTTTGCAGGAGGCGCGCCGGTGCCTTCGCTGCGATCACTTCGGCTACGGTATCTTCAAAGGAGGGAGGGTGGAAAAATGGTAAATCTGAAAGTCAACGACATTCCCGTTTCGGTGGAAGAGGGCACCACGATTCTCAACGCCGCGGCGAAAGCAGGCGTTTCCATCCCCACGCTCTGTTTTCTCAAAGATATCAATGAAATCGGAGCCTGCCGTGTGTGCGTGGTGGAGATCAAGGGCAAGGAAAAGCTGGTCACCGCCTGCAACAACGAAGTGAAAGAGGGCATGGAGATTTACACCAACAGCCCCAAAGTGCGCAATACCCGCAAAATCAATGTGGAGCTGATTCTCTCTCAGCACGACGCGCATTGCGCCACCTGCGTGCGCAGCCGGAACTGCTCTTTGCAGAATCTCGCCAACGATCTCGACATCATCGATCAGCGGTTTGAGAAGCATTTCGTCAAGGCGACCTGGCCGAAGAATTTCCCGCTTGTACGCGACGCGAACAAGTGCATTAAGTGCATGCGCTGCGTACAGGTATGCGATAAAATACAGGATATGCACATCTGGGACGTCACCAATACGGGTTCGCGCACGACGGTGGACGTCTCGCACGGGCGCATGATCAAGGAGACGGAATGCACCCTCTGCGGCCAGTGCATCACCCATTGCCCGACGGGGGCGCTGCGGGAGAGAGACGATACGGACAGAGTGCTTGACGCGTTGGCCGATCCCGAAAAGATCACCGTCGTGCAGATCGCGCCCGCCGTCCGCGCCGCCTGGGGCGAGAGCTTCGGACTGCCCGGCGAGTTCGCCACGGTCAAGCGCCTGGTCTCGGCGCTCCGCCGCATGGGGGTCAATTACATATTCGACACCGATTTCTCCGCCGACCTCACGATTATGGAAGAGGGCAGCGAGTTTTTGAAACGGCTTCCCGAAATCAAGAAGTCCGGCAAGCCGATGTTCACCTCCTGCTGTCCGGGTTGGGTACGGTTTGTGAAATCCCAGTATCCCGACTATGTATCCCGTCTGTCCACGGCGAAATCGCCGCAGCAGATGTTCGGCGCGATCGCCAAGAGCTACTACGCCGATCTTCTGGGCGTGGAGCCGGAACGCATTTTCTGCATTTCGGTGATGCCCTGTGTGGCGAAAAAGCATGAATGCGCTCTGCCCAACATGAACGACGCGGGTGCCGGACAGGATGTGGACGTCGTGCTCACGACCCGCGAGATCGACCGCCTTATCCGCGCGGAACACATCATTCCGCAGGACCTCAAAGAAGAGGAGTTCGATCAGCCGCTCGGCGTCGGTACGGGCGCGGGCGTCATCTTCGGCACGACGGGCGGCGTTATGGAAGCGGCGCTTCGCTCCGCCTATTATATGGTGACGGGCAAGAATCCCGATCCCGACGCGTTCTATGCCGTCCGCGGTATGCAGGGCTGGAAGGAAGCCAAATTCGACGTGGCGGGAACGGAAATTTCCGTCGCCGTAGCGCACGGCCTCGGCAACACCCGCAGGCTCATGGACGCGATTGTGCGCGGTGAAGTGAAGTACGATTTCGTCGAAATCATGGCCTGCCCCGGCGGCTGCGCGGGCGGCGGCGGTCAGCCCATTCACGAGGGCTGCGAACTGGCGGAAGAGCGCGGCGGAACCCTGCGCAAGCTGGACAAGGAGAGCAAACTCCGCTTCTCGCACGAGAATCCCTCCGTCGTCAAATGCTATGAAAATTATCTGCAAAAGCCCATGTCCCATCGCGCGCACGAGCTTCTGCACACCGATCACAAAGCCTGGCTCATGCCCGGCGAATCCGCCGACTGATCGGCTGTCCGCGGAATTTTTCCCGGGTGGGGCCGCCGTAAAAAGAGAAACCCCCTTTTTGCGGCGCGGCGTTTTTCTCCGGCCGGGGCGGGCGGAGAAAGGGGGCAAGGAAGCGGCGGCAGATATTCAGAACCTGTAAAACGCAAACAGCAGACCTTCTGACGGGTCTGCTGTTTTTTTGATATAAAGAAAAACCACGCGATAGTCGCGTGGTTGAAAAGAGGTTAACCGATGAGTCTTGAAA
>DVMZ01000047.1 GCA_018714725.1 Candidatus Scatosoma pullistercoris | reverse complement strand
CCCGGTCTTTTTCAACTTCCCGGCCCGCCGTTTTCTGCGCCTTTACCCTTCTCCCGTCCGGATCCGCTCCGCTCTCCCGGCCTGTCCGCCCGGTTTTCCCGTCCCCGGCCTCCGTCCGGAAAAATTTCCCCTTTCCTTCTCTGCGTCCCCGGTTCCCGTGCTTTCCGCCGGACTCCCTTTCCCCGGTCTTCTTCTCTCCGGTTTCCGGAATATTTTCCTCTCCGCCCTTTTCGCACGCATGCGCCGGTTCCCCGGCTCCCGGTTCCCGGTCTTCGCCTGCCGTCCGGTCTCCTTCCCGTTCTTCGCCTGCCGTCCGGCCCCCTTCCCGTTCTTCACCGGCCGCCCGACAAAACGGCTCCTTATCTCCTTCGGCCGCCCCTTCTTTTTTCTCCCGAATGATTCCGGCCTCTCCATAATACTTTGTCAACTTTTTTCTCCTCCCCGCTCCCGTCTCTCGGGAACGCATTTATTATCGCACATCTTTTCCGTTTGTCCAGCGTTTTCTGCCAACTTTTTCCAGAAAAACAAACATTTGTTCGTATTTAATCAAAGAAAGCGCCGTAAAACCTGACAAACGTATGCCTTTTATTTGTTTTTCCGGTTTTCCGTCTGCCGTCGCCGCCCGGATCCCGAACTTTTGCGCACGTTTCCCGGCCGACGGTTTTGTTTTCCTCCCGCGCCGGCATAAGAGAACATTCCGCGGTCGGTTCAGTCCTTCCTCCCGTCCGCATTCCCTCGTCCGCTTCACACGACCGCTTCCCTCCTCCGCTTTCCCTCGCCCCTTCCCTCGTCTGCTTCCCTCATCCGCTCCCCCGACCGTTTTCCCGCCTACTTCTTCCCCAAACCTCTTCCCTCCTCCGTTTCCCCAACCTCTTCCCTCCTCTGCTCCCCCATCCGTTTCCCATCCCGGCTTTTCTTTCCGCGGCGCGCCTGAGGCTGACGTTTGCGGCCTCGCAAACAAAGCCGGAAATCATTCTGCAATCTGTTGCGTTTTTTGTCGGATTGTGTTATAATTTGTGTATGAAGCGTTTTTTGATTGCAATTTTATGCGTTTGCTCGATTTTCGGCGGAATTTCCGCGCAATCGGGTATTTTTTCGCATGCCGGAACGCCGGAAAGCCGCGGCGCGACGTCAACCGGAGCGTTGATTTCCGAAATTGCGCAGCAAGCGCCGACAAAGACGACCGCCGCGACGGCTCCGACGGCCGACGAACCGACGGGCGACCAATTGATTCTGCCCGCTTCCTACGAGCAGTATCTGCCGCTCAGCGCCCCTTCGGACGTCTCGGTGACGGCCGGATACACGGCGATCGCCGACGGAAATTGCATTTATCTTTACAATCGTTCCTCGGGAACTTACAGCCGTTACGAGCACACGGCCAATGCCGATCCGGAAAACAACATCATTGAAGAGCTTCAGTTTTCGGAAGACGGCTCGCTTTATTTCCGGGACGTTTCGCTGTATCTGTACGAACTGGAACTGCCGTCCATGACGCAGAAAAAGACCAGCCTCGTCTGCAATTCCTTCACGATTTTTTCCGACGTCGTGTATTTTACCAACGCCTCGCAGATTCTGCGCACCACCCTGGACAACCTCGACTCGGCGGCGGGAATCCCGATCGTCTCGAACATCTCTTCCAAACCCGCCCTGGCGCAGGACAACGGCGTACTGTATTACACGGAAGGCGGCAAAATTCTCTGCCGCGCGGACGATTCCGGCTTTCTCCGGAAACTGACCGACAGCGAAACCATCGTTTCCCTCGCCGTATACAGCGGAATTCTCTATTACACCGACACCGCGAAAACCCTGTACGTCTACGATCTGACGGCCTCCAGAGTGATTTCCTCCTATCAGGGCGGCTATTCTGCCCTGTCCGTCTGGGACGGTTTGATTTACGCCGTCTGCGGCGACCGGATCCGGCAATATTCCCCCGAAACCGCCGCCTTCACCGATTATGAAATCTGCGCGTCCTCTCCGGCGGAAAACCGCCTTTCGGACGCAGGCGCGCTGTATCTTGCGGATGATCTGCTTTTTATCGCGGACAACGGGAACTCCCGCGTATCCGTCTGCGACGCGGAAACGGGTACGATCGGCGCCGTATCCGTCACGCAGGAAGTCACCCTTCTCGCTTCGGACGGTAAGACCCTCGCGGCGGCAAACGGGTCCGCACTTTCTTTGTACGATCTCGGGGCGCCCGAAACGCCCGTATATACCTTCAATAATTTCCAGAGCGGCCTTGTCGGCGCCGCATGCGTCTACGGCACCTACTACTTCGTGACGGATAACAATTACTTTTACCGGCTCTCGGCCGGAGAGGACGGGCAATGGACTCTCGACAACGCGCCCAAGCCCTCTCTTTCCTACACGGCCAGACTGCTCGCTTCGGACATCTACGGCGATTTGTACGTCGCTTTTTCAGACGGAAGCGTCTGCCGGTTCACGGAATCGGAATTTCTCGATTCCTCCGTCACGGGAGAGCGGATCTGCAATATTCCCGTACTCTCCGGACAGATGGCCGTGGATTACGAACGCACCGTCTATGCCCTTTCGGACAACCGGCTGTACCGCTGCGCGAAAGACCAGACCGCCTATCCCCTCGGCCGGACGGCGGTGTATTCGCAGACGGAAGATACGCCCGTCCTCTCCTTCGCCTTCGGCGTGGAGGACGGCGGCGTCTATCTCTTATACGAAGGCGATTTCATCGTGCAGACCCGCGAGATTACTCTCCCCACCGTCCGCTCCATTCCGGTCAACGGCGCGGACGCACCCATTTTCAGCGAGGAAAGCGCCCGGTTCTCCGTGGTCCGGACCAACCCGAACTCCCTGTTCGTCGCTTTCGATTTTGAAACCCTGAACGGCGCGGAATTTTTCCCGTATCTGGGATATTCCCGGGAATCGCAGACTCATACTGCCCTCAAACTGGGCGAAACGGAGCTTTACAACGTACTGGCGGTCTTTGACGAAAACAGCCGCACTTATTCGACGGCGCTCGTGCTCAAAACCTCCTGCGAAGAACTGCCCGAAGAGGAATATCTGAAAGAACCTGTCGGCTTTACGGACGGAAAGGGCTATCTGACCAACGGCCTCAGCCTGTATAAATATCCCTACCTCACCGACCTGCTCACGGTATGTTCCCTGCCGAAAAACGCGGAAGTCACCGTACTCGGAGAAATCGATACGGCGGATTACCGTTACTATTACATCTCCTATACGGACGGGGAAGGAACCGTAAAGACGGGCTATGTCCCGAAACCCTACGTCACGCCGTTCGACGGTTCCCCGGCGCAGTCCCAACCCGCGAACTTCGGCGGCAAAGGGGTGGACTGGGATTCCATCTGGCGGATGGTCTTTCTCCTTCTCGGCACGGCCTCGATCTGCGTCCTGACCGATTACATGATTCTGCGGCGCAGAAAATAACTGTTCTTTTGTCTTTTTCCCTTTTTGCGGTTGTGTTGCGGTTCTGTTGCGGTTCTGTTTTCGCTCTGTTTTCGCCTTGTTTCGCTCCGCACCGCTTTTTCCGCTTTTGCGTTTTTCTCCTGTATCTTTTCCCGGCCGGATTTCGGCCGGGCGTTTTTCTTTTCCGCCGCGCGTCCGCCCCGTCTTCCCTGCCTCCTCTCCGCGCTTTCTTTTCCCCTCGGTTTGTCCGTTCCGGCTCTTTCCGCTTCCTCCTGCACCCGGAACGCGGATTTTTCAGACATTTTCATCCGACGTCAAAATGCCGCCGCGCGGAAAATTCCGCGCGGCGGCACAAAAACACCCGCTGAGTTCCGGACAGCGAAGCGCTGCGGAAAAATTCAGCGTATCTTCCGAACAATTTCCTCTTCCGTAAAAGCGGGCGGGATCCGGCGCTCCCCGGTTCCCGCCCGTTTTTGACTGCAAAATTTCCCTGCCGGCCGCTGTTGTACGGACGGCATTCCCGCCTTTCGATCAGGTGTTTTTCATCATGACCGACTCGACGTTGTCGGCAATCGATTCCGCCGCGTCGAAACAGTTTTCAAAATTCCGGTAAATATCCCGCCATTCGATGACCTCGCGCGTAGACTGCGCGTCTTTTGCCAACCGGCGCACCGCCTGCTCATACAGCCGGTCGCCCTGTTCTTCCAGGTCGTTGAGTTTGATGATGATTTCGCGCAGTTTCTCGGATTTTTTGAAATTGGGGAACTCTTTCAGCAAAACGACGACGTTTTCGCAGCACTCGATGATGAGATCGGCAAAAGCGCCGGTGTCGGAGCGCAAAGTCTGCACATCCGCCATATACAAAAATGCCAGAGTGCTCTCCACGCTGTCGGTGAGATTATCCGCGACATGCGAAAGTTTGAACAGGTCGTCCCGGTCGATCGGCGGCAGGAATTCCTTGACGAGGGCCGTCGTCAGATCGTGCTTTTCCATATCGCATTTATGTTCGAGGGTGTGCATCTGTATGCGCTGTTCATGCAAATTTTCCGGATGAAAATCGGACAACAGCGCTTTGAGAAGGTTTGCTTCTTCCAGCGCGTAAAGAGACATATTGACCAGACTCTCGAAATAATCGAAATTTTTCTTTTTGGTTTTCATAAAAGCCGCTCCTATGTATGTATTTTCAGAAAATAAAGATGAACAGTTTCGTCATCAGAAATCCGATCAGCCCGCATCCCGGGAAAGTCATCAGCCAGGTGAGCACCATTTCCTTCGCCACCCCCCAGTTGACCGACCGGAATCTCTTCGCCGCACCGACGCCCATGATCGCCGTCGTCTTTGCGTGCGTGGTGGAAACCGGCATACCGGTCAGCGAACACACCAGAAGCCCCGCCGTCGCGGAAATATCCGCCGCAAATCCCTGATATTTTTCCAGCTTCACCATATCCATGCCGACCGATTTGATAATCTTCATCCCGCCGATCGACGTCCCGAACGCCATCACGAGCGAACAGAGCACCATCAGCCACGTCGGCACCGCCATTGCCTGCATCGTCGTATCCCCCCGGGCCAGCACCAATCCCAGCAAAAATACGCCCATGAACTTCTGCCCGTCCTGCGCGCCGTGCATGAACGCCGTACCGGCCGCCGCCACTACCTGGCCCTTGTCGAAAAAGGCGTTGGCTTTGCGATAATTGGCCCGCCGGCATACCTTCTGAATGAGCTTTGCGACCAGAAAACCGAGCACAAACCCGAACACGAGCGAAAACACAAGCCCGAACAATACCTTTGCCCATTCCGAACCGTTCACCCCGTCGAGGTTGCCGTGCATGGCGATGGCAGAACCCGTAAGCCCCGCAATCAGCGCATGGCTTTCGCTGGTGGGAATGCCGAACGCCCAGGCGAGTACCGCCCATACGACGATGGCGAACATTGCCGCGCACAGCGCGATCAGCGCCGCATGCGCGTCCGCGCCGAAATCCACCATGTTATAAATGGTTTCGGCCACTTTCGGCGAAAGCATCGTCATCACAAAAACGCCCAGGAAATTGCAGATTGCCGCCATGGCAATGGCAAGCCTGGGCCGCATCGCGCGCGTCGTCACGCAGGTGGCGATCGCGTTCGGCGCGTCCGTCCATCCGTTCACGAGAATCACGCCGAGGGTCAACAACACCGTCACCCACAGAACGGGTGCGCCGGAAAGCTGATGAATAAACTCTGATAATGTCATAACTTCCGATTCCTCTTCCTCTTACTGCTTTTTCATTGTCCTTTTGCTTTTGTACCGGCCCGTCCCGCCGTATACATCTGTAATTTACAGCTATCTCAAATTTGTATATTCCGTGTAAAATTATTGTAACACATTTATGGGAAAATTCCAAATGTTTGACGAGAAAAATCGAAAATTTGTTGTAATAAATTTGTAATAAAATTGCGGGGTCGCCTTTTTTCGTCCTTTTATCTTTCTTTTTTCTC
>DVMZ01000046.1 GCA_018714725.1 Candidatus Scatosoma pullistercoris | reverse complement strand
ATCAGCTTTTTGACCCGGGAGCGAGTCAATTCCGTGCGCTCCGAAAGGAACACGTCCAGCCGCTGTGCACTCTCCTCCGCCACAAAAAAACGCTTATCCATCCTTTTCTGTTCCGTCCTGCGGCGGCTCCGGCTTTGCCAGCCCCGTTCCCGTCGTTTCCGCCGCTTTTTTCCGCTTTTCCCGTTCTTCTTCCGCCTGTTTCTGTCTGTCGCGCATCTCCTTATATTTTCCTACGGGGAAAAATGCTTCGGCGTCAAAAAACAGAAAGGACAGCACCAGCATGATCGCCCCCGCCGTGATGAAAAAATCCGCAAAATTGCAGACGGCAAAGCCAAACCGACTGACGTCCACCATATCCCTGACGCCGCGGTGCAAAAGCGCCGCTTCGGCATTGTCCAGCTCCCACACCCGATAATACACCCGATCGATGAGATTGCCGACTCCGCCGGCGACGATAAAGACGAGCGCCGTCCGCACCAGCCGGCGTTCCCGGTTTACAAAAAACCACGCGACGGAAAGCGCCGCCATAATCACCGCCGTACCGATCACGATGGCAAGTTTTGCCCCAACGGACAGATCGGAAGCCAATCCGAACGAGATGCCGGGATTGTATACGATGGTAATGCTGAGCCAGCCTTTGATGATGTCGAACTGCGGCTGATAGGCGTCCGCCAGGGCTTTGGTGAGCTGGTCGATGAAAATGAGCACGGCAAACAGCAACACGCCCCCGAGCCAATCGTTTTTGTGGGTCTTCGTATCGGCGCCCGCCTTAGTCTTGTCTTTCATATCCTCTCCTGTCAACTCCTTTCACAGCCTGCGGCCGCCGTTTGTCAGTCATCTGAAAGCCCCAGCGTTTCCAGCACCGCTTTCAGATCCCATTCTCCGCCCGCCTCCGCGGCGATCTCGGCCTCCCCGGCAATTTCCGAGTCCGGATCCGCTTCCGCCCCGATCCCGTCATTTCCGCCGGTCTCTGCAAGGGCCGCTTCCCGTCGGACCGGCATTTCGTCCTCCTTCGCCGCTTCCCCGCCGAGCAAGGCGTTCAGCCGGCGCTCAAACGCCGCAAAACGCGCATTTCCCGCGCGATCGGGATATGCCGCGCGGACGTCTTCCAACAAAACCCGGGCCTTTTCCGCAGACTGTACGGCGATGGCCTTTTCCGAGCGAACAAATTCGCCCAGCTCCGCCTCCATCTGCTTTTTCTTCTCTCCTGCGGCGATCATGGCGTCCGACACCGCCTGCTTCTGCGAGGACAACAGCGCGACCTCGGCCGACAGGCGGCGGTTTTCCTCTTTGAGCTCCGCCAGCGCGGCCTGCAATTCTCCGATTCTTCCGTCGTAAGTTTCCCGCAGAGCGGAAAGCTCCCGTTCGTGAGAGCGGCGGGTGTACAGCTTCGGCATCAGCCCAGCTCCTCCGTCCGGCCGCTGCGGATGCTGTCGAGCATATTGCTTTTCAGGGAATGCAGCTGTTCCGACAAATCCACTTTATACAGTTCCGGCATATCCAGACGCAGGTATTCCTCCCAGAATTTCGCAAGCTCTTTCTGCGAAAATTCCCGGATTTCCGCCAGTTTCGGAAAACGATATACGAGTTTTCCGTTTTCCACGATCGTATGCAGCAAGGGCTCCGCCCAGAAATTCTTCACTTTGAAGCGCTTCCACGTTTCCAGCGGGTGGAAAATGGTCAGAGGCCGGCTTTCGTCGATTTTTTCCTCGCGCATCGTAATGAGGTCGGCCACCGCCATGCCCGATTCCCGGTCGTACAGCCGATACAGATTCTTGAAGGAGGGATTGGTGATCTTCGCGGCGTTATCGGAAAGTTTGATCTTGGGGACGACCGTCCCGTCCTCACGGATAAGCGCCGCCAGCTTGTAGACGCCGCCGAGCGCGGGCATATCCGCCGAAGTGATGAGCTTCGTGCCCACCCCCCACAGATCGATTTTCGCGCCCTGCTGCATCAGCGAAGAGATGGAATATTCGTCGAGATCGCCCGAAGCGCAGATAATCGCGTCGGGAAATCCCGCTTCGTCCAGCATCCTGCGCGCCTTTTTGGACAGATAGGCAAAATCCCCGCTGTCCAGCCGGATCCCGCGCGGCCGGTACCCTTCTTTTTCCAGCTCCCTGAAAACGCGGATTGCATTGGGCACTCCGCTGCGGAGCGTGTCGTAAGTATCGACGAGCAACAGGCAGTTCTCGGGATAGGCATGCGCGTAAGCGAGAAAAGCGTCGTATTCGCTGTCAAAATCCATCACCCAGCTGTGCGCCATCGTACCCGCCACCGGAATGTCGTACAACTGCGCCGCCAACACGTTGGAGGTGGAAGTACAGCCGCCGATGATCGCCGCACGCGCGCCGTAAACGCCCGCGTCGGGGCCCTGCGCCCTGCGGAGCCCGAACTCCATCACCGCGCCCTTGCCCGCCGCGTGGCAGATTTTGGACGATTTCGTCGCAATCAGCGTCTGATGGTTGATGATATTGAGCAAAGCGGTCTCCGCGAACTGCGCCTGAATGAGAGGCGCCTTAATCGTGAGAATGGGTTCGCCGGGAAAGACCGGTTCCCCTTCCTTCACCGCGTACACGTTCCCCGTAAACCGCATATTCGCGAGATATTCGAGAAAGTCCTCGCTGAACTGATTCAGCGAACGGAGATAGGCGACGTCCTCTTCCGTGAGATGCCAGTTCAGGAGATAGTCCATCGCCTGTTCCAGCCCGGCCGCCAGCGAATAGGTGATCAGGTTGTTCTGGCGAAAGAAAATGTCGAAAACGGCTTCTTCTTCATGCTTTCCGTTCTTATAAAAGCCGTAAGCCATCGTAATTTCGTAAAAATCCGTCAGAAGTGTGAGATTTCTCATTGTTTGTCTCCTTTCCCGTCAGATTTCCCCTCTTCCGTTTCCGATTGCTCCGATTGTTCCGAGTGTCCCGATTTCTCTGATTGCGGTTCCCGGAGCGATTGGTCTTGTTCTGTCTCCCCTTGTTCTGTCTCCCCTTGCTTTTCGCCTTTCAAAGCGTTTCCCTCTCCGGCTTCCTCAGCGTCCGGTTCCGCAGATTCCGGCTTCTCATAATTTTCCGGGAAAATCCGGCACATCATATTGACGCGGTCGAACACCGCCGTTTCCTTGGCGCTGTCCCGGATATATTCGGTAATGCCGTAAGGATCGCCGTTCAACGAGCCGAAAAGCGCGCCCTCTTTTTTCTTGTTGTTCCAGAGCAGAAAAGCGAGCAATGCGGCTCCCGCAAAAAACATAATCAGCGAAAACACGAACGACCAGGGCACTTTGCTGCCGAGTATATAGGCGGGATCCCGCAGCGGTTCCATGATCGACCGCACGAGTCCGTAATGCATGAAATACCAGGCGACGTTGACTCCGTTGGGCTTCTTGGGATACTTCCACGCGCGGATAAACATGAGAACGGCCGCCGTCAGGTTGAGAAAACTCTCGTAGAAAAAGAAGGCATAATGCCAGGTGCCGCCCGAAATGTCGCTGTCACCGCCGAAAATCTTCTGGAAGGTGAGCGTAATGCTTTGCAGGCAACTCCCGTCGGCGGATTTATTGATATACACGGCGAACGGGAAGAATTGCAGCGCTTCATTGGTCACTTCCGCCCCGTAAACTTCCTGATTGGCAAAATTTCCCCAACGGCCGATCGCCTGCGCCAGCAACAACCCCACGACGATACAGTCCCCCGCGCGGAAAACGTTGACTTTTTTAAAATAGCTGATCAGAAACACGCTGACTGTCCCGCCGATAATTCCGCCGATGATGGACAGTCCGCCCGCGCGGATTCCGTGCACCTCATCGGTGAAGGAAAACCAGTATTTCAGCTCTATTCCGTCCGTGATGCAATAAAACATACGGGTGGTGACGAGCGCGACGGGGAGCGTAATGACGAAATAGGTCAGAAACAGATCTTTCGACATATTTCTGCGCCTGAACAGCAACGAAATCACGAAAAAAGCCGCGACCATTCCGCAGACGATAATGATCGCATAGGCGTAAATTTTAAATCCGAAAATCGAAATGCCCGGATTGTCGTAACCGAGAAGAGCGTTTGCCATAAAATCCTGTCCTTCCGCAACTTAAAACGTTTTCCAGTATTATACCACAACAAAAAAAAATCGTCAAGGCTTGCCCGACGATTTTCGAGAAGTTTGCGAAAGTAGTTTACGCAAACAGTTTATGAAAACTCCCTGTATTTCAGCCGATATTCAGATTGAGCGGCCGGATCCGGTTGAGGAGCGGAATTAACGCGAAAAGCAACGCATAATTGGCAAGGCAGTTCCAGCCCTGACCGCCGATCAACAGGCGATAGCCCACATACGTCCAATAGGTTACCCCCGTTCCGAACTTTTCGCTGATCGCTTCGATCGCTTTTTCCGTAAACCCGATTTTCTGATAGTACAGGTAGAACCCGGTCGTATTGATCGCCACGGTGCAGACGGTAAGGGAAAGCAGGCAGACGAGCGCCAGTTTCCAATACAGCGAACCGCGGAACCGGAAGCGGAAACAGGTAAACACCAGCCCCGCCAGCAGCGCCAGCACGCCCGTCGAAAGCCCTACCCAGGGCATATACAACTGCCCCCAGGAATTGTAGACATAGCCCAGAAGGTCCCCGACGTAACAGGCGACAAACCCGAAAAGCGGACCGAGCAGAATGCCCGCCAGCGCGGAAACGACAATGGTCACCGAAAACTGCACGTCGAACAGCCTGAATTCGAGAAACATGTTGGAGACCACGGACAGGGCAGTGATCACGGCGATATACGCGATTCTGTGCCCCATGGACTTGGTGAGAATGAGTTCTGAAAAGAACGTCTTTCTGAGTGCCGAAACAGCTTTGGACATAAAAATAAAACCTCCCAAATCGAGAGGTCCGCGAAGAGTTTCCCGGAAAACGGTCCGGACGCCGCAAAGCGCGCAAACACGCGATTTCAAGCGACAAAGACAGTTTTCCTTGATTCAGCGGACGCGCCGCAGCACCGCAGAAGGGCGAGTGTGGTTTTTCCCCTCCTTTCGTTCATCGACAACGTCCCGTTCGATGACACTTTACGCGCTGACGGCTACTCTTAATTTCATTTTATTATAATCGCTTCCCGGGAATTTTGCAAGCGTTTGAAAGGGAAAAAATACATAAATTGCGATTTTTCCGGAAATACTTCTTTTATGGGTCTGATCTTTATCCGAACGATCATCATTTTCGTCACGCTGCTCGTGATCATGCGACTGATGGGCAAACGCCAGATCGGCGAAATGCAGCCGTTCGAGCTGGTCATCACGCTCCTGATCGCAGAGCTGGCCTGCATTCCCATGGCGGACACTTCCATACCGCTCCTCTACGGAATCATCGCCATCGTCACCATCTATTTCCTGCACCAGATCGTCTGCCTGTTCGACCTCGGTTTCAAACCGATGAAAGCGCTGCTGAGCGGAAAGCCCAGCATCGTGCTCAACAAAGACGGCATCGACATCACCCAGCTCAAAAAGAACAACCTAGACGTCTCCGACCTCATCGAAAGCCTGCGCGGCGCCGGATATTTTTCGTTGGACGCCCTCGATTATGCGCTGTACGAGGCAAACGGCTCCTTTTCCGCCCTGCCCAAAAAGGATTATGAATCCCTGCAGACCTCCCTGCCGATCATTCTGATCGACGAAGGGAAATTCGACAAAAAGAATCTCGAACGCACGGGAAAGGACAAAGACTATTTCCTCGGCGTTCTCAGAGAACACGGCTGCAAAGACGAAAAAAAGGTACTCATCATGACGATAGACGGAAACGGAAAAGCCTACCTGCAGAAAAACGGGGAGAAGTATCAGGTGCTTGAACTCAACTGGGAGGAAAAACAATGGTAAAGACGATCGCGAGTATTTTTATTTCCCTTGCGGCCATTCTCGGAATCGCCGCCTACGAAATTCACAGCGTGGGCAACACTTTCCGCACCTTTTCCCGGGCGCTTATCGCCCTTTACAATAAAACGGAGGACAAAACCGCCACCTATGAGGACGGCTGCGCCGTGCGCTCGTTCTGGAAAGAAAAGAAACGCACCCTGCACGTCTGGATTCCGCATACCAGCATCGAAAACGTCGATTACCAACTCAACGAAGCCCTGGGGTACCTCTATCAGCAAAAATATGACGATGCCCTCCCGAAAATCGAAGTCCTGATCGAAATGTCCGACAAAATCCCCCGCTCCTATTCTTTCAGCTTTGAAAACATTTTCTGAGCGTTCCTTCTTCCCCTCACCTCTTCTGCTCCGATGTCCCGTTCTTTTATGCTCCGTTCCCTTTCGTCTCTTCAGATTTTCGGCCCCGCGCTCAAACGGCCGACATGGCAAAATACCATGCCGGCCGTTTTTTATTCCCTTACTTATTCCGCATACTTTGCAACGTCCGTAATATCCCGGATACCGTTCAGACAACCGATCAGAGTATCTCCCCGACCGCTCTTTTCAAACCGCCCCACTCTTTCAAAAACGCTTCGCAGGTTACACGATTCAGCCGTTCTCTCATAACGAGAACAGGCAAAAATTTTTCGATAATCTCCCGATTGGCGAGGACAATCGCCTCTGCTTCCCGCAGGCATTCCTCCGCCAGCCTATCCAACCTGTCGTTGATCGCCAAAATCCGCGTTTCCGAATATGGCAGATCCTCGTTCCTCGACTCGGAATATCGCAAATCCGGCCCGAGAAATCCCCGCTCGGACATTCCCGTCAACACTGCGTCCGCCGTCCAGAAAATTCTGCTTACATTGTCATAAACCTCTCGCAAAATGAGTTTCTCCGCCGCATACCCGCCAAAAAGAGCACATATTGCATGCAGACAATCCCTTCCCGTATGGTATATTTTCTTGCCGCTTCTCTCTTCTTTTCCGGACTCCTCTTCAGCCTCACCGTCAGATTCTTCATAATCGGCCGCATAATCGGAATCATAGTCGTGAATGACGGTATCCAGATTCACGTTGTTCACGGTGTCCGAATCCAGAGACAACGTATAATCGCCGTTGTCAAAACTTCTCGCCACCACAAACATTCCCAGCGCCAGACACGCGTCAATCCGACGTTTGAACTCCGATGACTTTTCCGGAAGATCGTCCAATCTCATTTCATGCAATTTACCCTCAATCAAAGAAATTCCGATCTTGCCCTCCGCGTCGCAGTTCAAGACGCATTCATTTACAAACGTTTCCAAAGCGGCACAGGAAAATCCCACGCAATTTTTGGCGATTTCTTCCGCCGGAAGCGCGAACGAACAGGCGGACCCCGTCATATACATTTTCAGGATTTTGACGCGCGAAAGATAATCGGGAAGTCCGATATGTATTTTCCGATCAATTCTTCCGGGACGGATCAAGGTTTCCGGCAGATTCGCATAATCGTTACAGGTGGCCACAAAGATGAAATTGCCGCCTCCGTCCATTCCGTCAATCAACGTCAGCAGCTGCGCCTGGATCATTTTCGCCTGATCGGTAAAATATTCCTCCTCCCGATTCGGCAATACTTTATCCAGTTCGTCAAAAAGAATCATCGTGGGTTCGCCTCGCCGGGAAGCGGATACAAACGCTTTTTTGATCATCCTGCACAGATCTTTCTCCTTTTTGGCCGCGCCGGGATCGATTCGGAGCACCCGAAGCCCGCATTCAGACGCCAAAACCCGCGCAAACAGCGTTTTACCTGTTCCCACTTCTCCGTAAAGGACCAGTCCTTTGGGAAGCCTCGCCCCCCTGCGCAAATATTCCCTGCGATTTTTAATGATCTCACACAGACCGCGCAAAGCCTCCTTCTCCCGGTCATATCCGGCAATATTCTCAAAAGTGTACTTCATAAAAAACCTCCGAAAAATTTTCTATTTCTATTATATCTCATTTCACGAAGAATCGAACCACCGCAATATTCTGAAAAATTATGACCCCTTTTTATAGGGAACGTATATAAAAATATAGTTGATTTATGACCCCTTTTATGGTACAATATTGAAAAATCGAAAAACTAAGGAGAAAAAGACAATGACAGAAAAAATAAAAGTAAGCATTCCCCAAAGCACCGCGGATTTGCTTGCTAAGGACTGCGCGGATTTCCGGGTCTGCAAAGCCGACGGTTCACCGAATATGAATGCCTTCCTCAACACTCTTCTCGTAAATTTTTATGAAGAGTTTGCCGGTCTTGAAGAAAAAATTCACGACCGT
>DVMZ01000045.1 GCA_018714725.1 Candidatus Scatosoma pullistercoris | reverse complement strand
GATGGCGCTTTCCGAATCCATCAAGATGGCGGCGGTCGTCGTGTCGCTCGTTCCCATTATGTGCGTATATCCTTTCGTGCAGAAATATTTCACGAAAGGCGTGATGCTCGGCTCCGTCAAGGGATAAAGCCGGACTGTGAGGTGATTATGAAAAAATATATTATCGATACGGATATCGGAGACGATATCGACGACGCATTTGCGCTCGATCTGGCCCTGAAAAAGGACCTCGGGCTTCTGGGCGTGACCACCGTGTTCCGGGATACGCAGTCCCGGGCGCGCATCGTGAAAAAACTTCTCCGGCTTTACGGGAAACAGTTGCCCGTATATGCGGGATACGGAGCGACGCTGGACGGCAGGGAGGATAAAGGGCGGCTCTGTCAGTGGACGCCCGATCTGGACAATCCGGAGTACCGGCCCGACAATTCTTCCCCGGAAGCCGCCGTAGACGCGATTCTGGACGCCGCGCGCAGGTACGGAAAGGAGTTTTATCTTCTGGCGATCGGGCCGCTTACCAATGTGGCGAGGGCCATTCTCAAAGACCGCGAAACGATGTTGAAGTGCGGCGGGCTCATCATGATGGGCGGGGATTTCGTCAACCACTATGTGGAATGGAACATCCATTGCGACGTCGCGGCCGCGGAAATCGTGTTTTCCTCGGGAATGGAGATCGTCGCTTTCGGACATGAAGTCACTTCCCGGGCGCGGCTGACCCCCGTACAGCAGGAGTATGTGTTTTCCATGGCGCAGGACGAATATCATGCTTATCTTGCAGAGCTTTCCCGGCTCTGGCACCGTTCCAAGCCGACAGGTTTTCTGATGGTCCTTCACGACGTGCTTGCGGTGCGGTATGCGGCGGAGCCGGAGTTCTGCCGCCTGCGCCGTGCGCCCGTAGGGCTGGAACACTCCGGGAAATATACGTCCGGAATGACGGTGAATCTCTCCGCCATGGACCTTCTCAACGTTCCCGAAATGTGTACCGTGCGATATGCCGCGGAAGTGGATATTGCGGAGTTTATCGGATATTTTATGAATGAAATCGGTTATCGTGCCGAAGGAGGAAAAGCGATTTATGAAAAAGTTCTTGACAACAGCGGTAAATTTATGCTTGATCGGAGTGCTGACCGCCGGTGTGACGAGCTGCGGCAATCGGGGAAATAACGACGGGAGCTCGGCGACCATCCGGATTTTTACCTATTCCGGCAATGAATTTGAAGCGGTGACGATGGATTCCGTCATGAAGAAAATCGAGGACACGGTAGGGGTAAAAATTGCCTTTGAGGGGGCCGTGGCGGACGATTACTATACCAAGCTCACGCCGATGATGGGATCGCAGGACTGGCCGGACATCATCTGGAGCGACCCGGAAAATTCCGGGGGCGCTTTTCAGAACTGGTCGGATCCGCGGCAGGAAATGCTGTACAACCTCGACGATCTGCTCACCGGGAATGCGGAGCGCTATCCCTATCTCACCAAGCTCATTTATTCCGATCAGTATAAGAACATCATCTATCACGAGGGGCATTATATCGTGCCTGCCGTGCAGACTTCGACGGCCTGGGCGATTTACTATCGCGCCGACTGGCTGGAACAGATCGGATTCGTGGATGAATCGGGCAATGCAAAAGCGCCCGTGACGTTGGACGAATTTGAGTATGTGATGAGCCGTTTTTCCGGCACGGGGCTCTTTACCGACGCCAACGGCCAGAAGACGGGGCAGACGTACGGCATTTCGCCCAATACGCAGAATTTCTATGTCAATCCGCTGTACGGTGCATTCGGTATCACGCCCGACTGGGACATTACGGAAACGGGTGACGTCTCCTATATGTACGCCCGGGAGGAGTTCAAACCCTATCTCGAATGGATGAACGCCATGTATGAAAAGGGATATATCGATCCCACTTTCAATCAGAACGTAGGCTTCACCGATCGTGACGCGTGGTATAACGGAAAAGTCGGCTGTATCATGACCAACGGGGAAGGTCACATGGAATGGGTGATCGGCAATCTGGAAGCCGCGCAGGGCGCCGATAAAGTCATCGTCGGCCCGCCGCTTGAAGGGACCGGCAACGTTTCCGAACTCACCGGCTGTACGCTGGGCGTAAAGGGGGAAAAAGGCTATTCCAACTGGGGCGGTTATTACGGCGGCTATGCGATCACGCAGGGCACGAAGGATCCGTACAAGACGCTGGATCTGCTGGAATACCTGATCTCACCCGAAGGCTCTATGCTGAGGCTGTACGGAATCGAGGGAACCCATTATACGCTGGATGACAACGGCAACGTAATCGTCGATCTGGACGGCCGCAATGCCGAGCGAATCAACTATTTCGAGGACGTCACCAATCCGGACGGCACCAAGAGCTGCGCCGGACTGCATAAGATGGGAAGCCGTTTCGGTTACAATGTGGACTGGGACTATTTTGAGGAAACGGGAAAGATTGCCGTAGCCACTGACATCGGGGCGCTGTATCCCAAATACCGGGAATATGTACAGCAGGCTCTGGAATATACCAAGGATATGCAGACGTCTGCACTGCTCAACGTGACGGCGTTTCCGTCGACGATCGATTCCAGAAAATCCGAGGTCATGAACATCGCTTCGCAATTTGTCAATAAAGCGATCGTCGGGACAGTCAACCTGACTTCCGACTGGACGGCGATGCTCAAAGACCTGGATAACGCGGGGTACCAGACAGTGCGCTCGGTCATGCGCGAGACGGCCGAAGAACTGGGCATTATCGGCTGAGCAGCGGCAAAACGACGGAAGAGCGGAACCGGATAAATCCGTAATCTTTGACAAAAGGGAAAAAGGATGAAAAGAATGCGACCGCTTGCGGCGGCACTGGCTGCGCTTCTGTTTGCCGCCGCGCTTCCCGCCGGTTGCGGCGGGAAAGAAGAAAAGAACGATCGGTTTGACGAAACCGAGATCGTGCTCAGTTTTTCCGCGATGAGCGACATCCACCAGCAAAAGGACAAAACCGCCTATGCGGATAAATTGCTCAACGCTCTTGACTATGCGGAGGAACTCAACGGAGGACCTCTCGACGTCGCATTGTTTGCGGGCGATCTCACCGAGGAGACCTGGCGGCAGAACAACGAGGACTATTCCGCGGAGTATAACGCAGACGTTGAAATGCTGAAAACGACTTTGGAGCGGGGATTGGATTTGGAGGAGACGGGCGTGTTTT
>DVMZ01000044.1 GCA_018714725.1 Candidatus Scatosoma pullistercoris | reverse complement strand
ATTCCTTTTCCAACATCATCACCCTGTTGCTCGGCATCACCATTTCCTTCCAGATGCAGGCGGAACAGTTCGTGCAGTGGGAAACGCTGATGATCATGGGACTGGGCCTGTTCGCTTTCGTATTCGATACGGTGGGCGGCGTGATGTGCGCAAAGTTCATGAATCTGTTCAGCAAGGAAAAAATCAATCCCATGGTCGGTGCGGCGGGTATTTCCGCCTTCCCCATGTCCGCGCGCGTCATTGAAAAAATGTGCGTCAAGGAAGACCCGTCCAATCACATTCTGATGCACGCCGTCGGAGCAAACGTTTCCGGTCAGATTGCCTCGGCCACCATCGGCGGGCTGATCATCGGTCTCGTCTCTGCCATTTTGGAGGTAGCAGTATGAACGAAAGCAACTATCGTCTTATTCTCACCGGACTTGCGGACGAGGCGGATGCGGAACTTTCCGACAGCCTCAATTCCTCCGATCTTTCCGAGGAAACTTCTCAGTCCTCTTCCACGGGGCTCAATCCCCTCGATTGGGAGAACATCAAACCCACCCTGAAGATTCTCTGGCAGGGTCTTCTCGCCATTTTCATCGTCATCGGCATTATCATCGCCATCGTTTCCCTCATCAATTTCTGCATCGCAAAAGCCGAACACGCAAAAAAGCTGCGGGACAATCCCGGGCTTGCCGAGGCGGAAAAAGCGGAAAAACAGCGCAAGGCGGAAGAAAGAACCGCACGGAAAAATAAGGGCGGAACAGCGGACGGAAACTGAGTTTTTCTTTTCTCCTGCCAACCGCAGCAATTCCTGCCGACAAGACGGCAAAACCTTTTGCTCTGCCGACAGACAGGCTCTCTTTCAGCCGCCGCAAGACTTTGCGGCGGCTGAAAGCGCAAAGGCCTTTCCCCGGATTCCACAAAATCAATGTCGCTCCGCACAGCTGTTTTTCCTTGCCCTCGCCCGCTTCCATCCGGAGATGCGCAACAAAGTGCGCCGCGACATAGTATAAAAGAGAATCCATACATTATCGGAAACAGACGTTTCCCGAGGAATTCTATGACAAAACTTCTTATCAAATTATTCGTGAAAGACAGCCGGAATGTCTCGGATCCCGCCGTCAGACAGCGCTATGCCATGTTGGCGGGCGTCACGGGAATCGTGCTGAATCTGCTGCTGTTTGCGGGAAAACTGACCACGGGTATTCTCGCGGCTTCCGTCGCCGTCATCGCAGACGCGTTCAACAACGTCTCCGACGCCGGCTCGTCCGTGATCACGATCATCGGGTTCCGGCTGGCGGGAAAACACGAGGACAAGGAACACCCGCTGGGCCACGGCAGGCTGGAATATGTCAGCGCTTTCATCGTCGATATGCTGATCATCCTCGTCGGCGCAGAGCTTCTGAAATCCTCGGTGGAAAAAATTATTTCCCCTTCTCTGCCGGCCGTGAGCACCGCCACGATCGTACTGCTGGTCGCCGCCGTGCTCGTCAAACTCTGGCTGTTCTTCTTTTATCGCAAAATCGGGAATCTGATCGATTCCGCCGCGGTGAAATCCACGTCGATCGACAGTATTTCAGACACCGTCGCCACTTCCCTGGTACTCATCTCCACCCTTGTCGCGCGCTTTGCGAACGTAGGAATCGACGGTTGGGCGGGGATTCTCGTCGCGGGTTTCATCCTCTTCACCGGCATCAAAGCCGCCAAGGAAACCATCGATCTGTTGCTGGGTACGCCGCCCGATCCCGCGTTTATAGAAGAGCTCAAAGACTTTGTCAAAAATTACCCGGAAGTGGTCGGCGTGCACGATCTCATGGTGCACGATTACGGCCCCGGCCGCAAAATCATCTCTTTCCATGCGGAAGTGCCCTCCGACAGCGACATCAATTACGCGCACGACGTCATCGACTGCATCGAGCGGGATATGCACGAAAAATTCGGGTGTATCGTGACCATTCATCTCGACCCCATCGTCACCGGCAACAAGGAAGTGGACGAAATGCGCCGACTGGCCGAAGAGACGGCCAAAGAAGTGGATTCGTCTTTCACCATTCACGATTTCCGCATGACTTCGGGCGGAAAGCACATCAACCTTATTTTCGATCTCTCCATTCCCACCGACTGCAAAATTCCGGACGGAGAAGCGGCGCAGAAAGTTGCCGAAAAAATTTCCGAAAAAAATCCGGACTGCCATGCGGTGATTCACCCCGAACACCCCTTTGTCTGAGCGGTTCGCAAGAGAAATTCCTCAAAAACACAGGCGCCTCTTTCCGCCCTGTCTGCCCTCCCCCCTGTTTCCGTTCCCACTCTTGTTCTTTCGCCATGCTCTTCCCTTTTCCCCTGTCCTCTTTCCGTTCTCTCCCCTTCCCCGCTGTCCTATTCCCCATACACTCCTCCGTTCTCTCCAGGTCCTTTTTCCCGCTTCCTTTTCCGCTTTCCGCCTGTCTCGCCCGGCCGGCGATTCCGGAAATTTATCCGAAAAACAACGGTTTTGCGGCCAAGGAGCTTTGAAAAGCGAAAAATGACGAAGAGCGAACAGGAAGAAAAAGGCAAAGAGAATTCAAGAGCGGCAATCATAATCCATGAGGGAGAATGAGGGGGAAAACGAGAAGTGCACACCGCAAAAACCGGGGCTTTGCAAAATTGCAAAGCCCCGGTTTTTTCATTTTGTATTTTCCAACAACTTTTATATTTCCCCGTAACCGGCGAAATAAGCGCTCTTGCGAAAGACCTTACTCTTTCCCGAATCCCTTAAACAGATTTTTTATCGCCCCTTCCCCGAGAAAAGGCGCCACCGACGCCAGCCCCCGCGAAACTTCCGCCCCCGGCGAGGTAGTCGCGGACCAGCCGTTCCAAATCCTCTTCCCGCATAAAAGGGGCCAGCGCGACAAATTCGGAAGGCGCATAACCGCGGCCCGACAGTCTGTCCACAATTTTCCCGAAAGACTCTTCGTCCATGAAGGGAGCCAGCCCCGCAAATTCCGAAGGCGCATGGCCGCTCTCTGTCAGCCTGTTTACGATTTCCCCGAGCGATTTCTCGTCCATGAAGGGAGCCAGTCCCACAAACTCCGAAGGCGCGTGGCCGGAATCGGCAAATTTCAGTGCAAATCTCCCGACGTCTTCTTCTTCCATAAAGGGCGCCAGCGCAAAGAGGTCGGACAAATTCCACGGCTCGCGCGATTGATTTTCCTCAAAGTTCTTCTGAAACTGTTCCTGCGGAAGAATGGGCGCAAAATCGGCCAGTTCCTCTTTGGTCATCTCGGGCATCTTCCCTTCCGACATTTCCTCGGCGATTTTTCCGCTTTTTCTCCGAGAGTCCGGCTCTTACCAGAAGATATTTTAACGAAAACGGGAGGGGCATGTCTTTGACAACCGCCCTTCCCTCTGAATTTTTTATTTACCGGCGGAACCGTCGCTCTCCGGCCGCCCGGTTGAAATGTGTTCCGTCCCGTCGCCGGCCACTTTCCCGGACAAGACGTCCGCAAGGGTCACGCCGCTCAGATACCGGTCGATCACGCCGTCCAGCTCCCGCCAAAGAGGTAAAGTCCGGCATCTGTCCTTTCGCGGACATTCCTCCCCGCCGCAGGAAACGGGCTCGATCTCCCCTTCCGCCGCTTTGAGAATTTCCCCCACGGAATATTCCGAAGGAGTACGGCAAAGCCGATACCCCCCGTTTTTCCCCCGGCGGCTTTCCAGCATCCCCGCACGGAACAGCGAGGATACGATCGCTTCCAGATATTTGAAGGACACTTCCTGTCTTTCGGAAATATCCGAAAGAGAGACGTATTCTCCCTTTTCTCCATGTTCTGCCAGATCGATCATCACGCGGAGCGCATAGCGCCCTTTTGTGGAAACCATCATCTCCGTCTCCCCTCTTTTCCGTTTTTTATATTTTCCTATCTTTCCGATATGAATTCTCTTCCGACAGTATAACACGGAACGAAAAAAAAGGCAAGCGTCTGAGCCTCCCCCCCCCGAACACAACCCCAGTAGAACACTTTTAATTTCGTTCACGTAAAACAATATTGCTACAAACAACGCTCCAATTATTTTGCCGTTTCGGGCAGGGAGTGTGGCACAGCTCTCGCGGAAGTCAACGCGAAAAATTATCGCTGAAAAATTGAATATCTTAAAACAGGAAAGCCGAGCAGGTCATAGATGAGCTGCTCGGCTTTTTTGCGTTCTGTCAAGTTTTTCGGACTTGCACGCAATAATTTTTCTTGTCTCGTTGACTTCCGTGGCAGGCAATCAAACGGACAGATTACAAACTCCCGCTGTGCCCTTTCCGCCCTGCCGAAAGGCAAAAATAAATAATTGGAGGTAGTTCCAAATGAAGAAAGTAGTTTACTCCGTTTCCAGAAACAACCGGTTCGGAAGCAACAAGCTGACCGGTGTCGGATTCATCACCGATGCTGATCTCATCATCGCCTGCGTGAGCAAGAAAGGCAATGCGTACATCCGCGTATTCGAAGATTGCGTCAAGAGTTGCCACGCGATACCAAACCGCGAAGTCGAGTTCAAAGGTGCCCACTACGAGATCCGCGAAGTCGAGTTCGAGAAGAAGAATTCGAGCGGCGAAAGCACGGGATATGAAACGCGAGAGATCGAAGTCGAGTATTCCATCTGGTACAAACTTGTAGATTAAGGAGAAAAACAATGAACAAATTTTATCTCAAAGAATTTCAGTTCTTCGACGGAGAAGACACCATCGTATTCAACATCCTTGCGCTGTATGAAGGCTGCGATAAGATCACCGTGGCAGTCACCCGCTGCGGCAAGATATCCGTTAGCGACTACGACCTGCACTCCGATGAGAACGGGCTGTACTTCGAGTACGGAATTGCAGGTCAAGAACATATCCATATCAACGACTTCGAGGAGGCTTGATTATGAAACTTACGCTTGCAAATGTAAGACAAGTGAAGCGCAATACAGAAAGCCCGTTGACTCGCCGCGTTTGCAATTACGTCATCGACCGCTGGGGCGATTACAGCGACAAAAAACACATCTTTACAGATGTACTGCATTACGGCTGTCAATCTGGCGTTGTGGGCGAACTCATTTACTATTCGGATACCGTGCGCTTTTACAAGCAGTACAGACAGGAGATAAACGAGCTTTTGTACGACATGATGAACGAAACAGGACTTTACGCCCCTTCCGAACTGTTCGGCGATAAGTGGGACAAAGAAGATCCGCTGGCGCAGGACACATACAATCAAAACCTTTTAGCGTGGTTCGGATTTGAAGAAACACTCCGAAACATCGGATACAAATTTGAACAACTTGAAAATTATATCTAAGGAGAAAAACCATGAAAACTACCATCACCAAAAAAGAAAAGGCAATCGAACTCATGAAGAAAATGGACATTTATAAGCCGTACATCCAAGGCTTTCGTGAAAGCGACAAAGTTTGCTTCTTTGAAAACTTCGGCGGATTTTGGATCGATCAGGAACCTGAAATTTACGCAAAGATGAAAGCTATCGAAGAAAAATACAACTGCAAAGTCTATGCAGTAACACACGAATTTACTGAATTTGGCGAATGCTATGATTTCCTTATCGTAACCGATTATACCGAAGAATGGGACGCGCTCGTTTATAGTGAAGGGAATCGTCATACCGCCTTTGCTTATGTATGGAACAAAGACGACGACTGGTGCAGCGAGTTCGGCAGTGTCATGGTACGCAGCTTCGGCGGCGGAATTAAGAGAATTGCGTGAGGTGCAACATGAAAATATATGGAGTAATTTTCGACTGGTCAACAAGCGATGACAGCCAAGTGGACATTGAATTATTTGACTCATATCAAAAGGCTTTTGCCCGCTTTAATGAAATTATCGCTAACGAGAAAAAACCTGAAATAAGTTGGGTTGCAGATGCCTTCGATGAACACGGAGAAATCTTAGATGGTTACGAATTTGCAGAACA
>DVMZ01000043.1 GCA_018714725.1 Candidatus Scatosoma pullistercoris | reverse complement strand
ACTTGATGACGACATACACGTCAATGTAAATTCTGTTCCCGGAGGTCGTCACTTTTACGCCGCGGCCGCCCGCGTCTTTTTTCAGAAGCTCGGACAGGCTGTCGGTGAATCGGCGCGAAACCATCTCCACAATGCCGTAACATTCCATGGCAGTGTGAGACGCCACCTTGGCGATGGCGAGGTCGGATATGGAAATTTTGCCGTAAGCGTTACTCGTATTGACTGACATATATTTTCTCCAAGTTCTTTTTTATTTTACATCATTTACGCCAGGAATGCAAGCAAAACTTTCACATTTCAAATATTTTTTTATTTTTTTGTCTTTTCGGGGCGTTTTTAATTGCTTTTTCCCCCGAATCATGCTATATTATTTATGCTCGCTCTCCGGAAAACGCCGGGAAGCGGTAAATTCTCACGGTAATTTATCCCGATCGGAGGTGTCAATATGTCGAAAGTGTGCAGTATCTGCGGTAAGGGGCAGGCGAGCGGCAACAACGTCAGCCACTCCAAGCGCAGAACGAGAAGAACTTTTAAGGTCAACGTTCAGAAAGTTTCTTTCGTTGCGGACGGCAAGGAACAGAAAGGTTATGTCTGCGCCAGATGCCTGAAAAAGACGGAGCGCGCATAACGCCTCCCCGCGGTGCGGGGTTTCCCGCCTGAAAAGGACGAAAAGGGCCGATTCCTTCGGAACCGGTCTTTTTTTCGCGCTTTTTTGTCGTTTTATTCCCCTTTTGACTCCTGTGCGCATTCCCCGTTTCCGGATTTTCTCTCTGATTTTTCCTCCCCTTTCCGTCCCCCTTTTTCGTTCTCTCTTTTCCGTTCCCCTCTTCCCGTTTCTCCTTTTTCGCTTTTTTGCCGGATTTTTCGCCTGTCCCCGGGCGGATGGTCCCGGCTTTTTTGTGCTTTTTTTGTTTTACTATTGACTTTTTCGCATAAATATGCTATCCTTAAAAAAGCGAGGAGGACATTTTATGAAAAAAAGTCTCAGCATACTATTGACGCTCGGCATGCTGTTTCTGTCGGCTCCCGGTTGTTCCGGCGAAAAAAATCCCCCGGAAAACATGGAACGGGTAACCGACGAGGAGATGATTGCCGCGCTCAACGGGTACAAAGCCGGCATGTACGGCTGGCAGCGATACTATACCGGAATGCTCACGGAACTCACCTCCGCCTCCTCCGTCAAGCTGTTCCGCGTGGAAGAGGGAATCACCGACCGGTATTTTTGCGCCTATATGCAGACCGAAGCCTTTGAAAGCGTGGAATTGCCGGAGACCTTCGATCGGATTTTCTACTATGCCGGAGAAGAATACATCGACGGCAAACACATCGGCCTGTACGAAAAGGAAAACGGCGACGCCGATGAAACGCTGGTCTGGTACCAGACCAAAACCCCGGAAGACGCCCCGCAAAGCATTACTTTTGAAGGAGAAAGCTATACGCTCGATCTCGTCATGGCGGAAAAAATTTTCACCTATCTTTACGATTGCCAGCCGGGGCTGGCCATGGACACTCAGCTTTCCGCCTTTATACGGTATCCCTGTCGGGCGGAGGGAGAAACGTTGGCCCCCCTACAGTTTCCTTCTCCGATAAACGGGTTCGGTTCTGACGGATACCGCAACGACCAACGTTTCCGCGAACTGACCGGAGAAATCGTCTCCGTCACCACACCCGAATTTCCCGAAAAATATGCCCCCGTCAGCGATCTGCTGATTGATTTCTGCTACTACTTTGCGGAAGAAATCGACGGACAGCGGTATTTCTACTTTCCTCCGTTTTCCGAAGAGGACAAGGAAGAATTCATTAATTTTGCCTGCGAACCCGACGATCCTCTCCGGGAACGCTGCGCCGACGCATTTTTGTATTATGAAGGAAACAGCTACCTGAATCTGAACGTGGTGTTTCCGCCCGCCGGAACCTGAGCCCTTTCCGCGGCTTGTCCGCGCAGTTTTTTCCGGTAGTTTTTTCGGGCATTTTTTCCATGCAGTTTTTCCCGCGCAGTTTTCTGCGCGGTTTTTTTCGGGCCATTTTCCACACAGTTTTTTCCGCAAAGTTTTTTCTGCGGGGCGGCCCGGCGCCGCCGCGCGCCGGTGTCGCGCCCGCCGTCCTTTGCGCTCCGGGAATTTGCCCGCCTGAAAAAAACTTATTCCGAAAACGTTCCGCGCCCCCGCATATGCGGGGACGTTCATTTTTCCGACTTTTGCGTTTTTCCTTCGGCAAACCTTACGACAGCAATCTCAAAGCGTTGCGGAACGCGAGTTTTTCCAGGACGGAAGCGGGCAACCCCGCGCGCGCCAGATCTTCAAAAAAGCGGGGCATTTCGTCCGCGCCCGCGTACAGCGGACGGTCGGTGCCGTCGAAATCGGAACCGACGGCGAGGACGTCCTCGCCGCCCGTCTTCCAAAGGTGCACGACATGCGCGAAAATTCCCGCTTTGCCGATAAATTCCCGCACGAAATTGACGCCGATCAGTCCGCCGCCGTCCGCGACGGCTTTGATCTGCTCGTCCGTGAGGTTGCGCCGGTGCGGACAGACCGACCGCGCCAGCGAATGACTGGCCGCGAAGGGAACGCGGAAAGCAGACGCAATTTCGGCAACTTCAAAAAAACCCTCGTCCGAGAGATGGGAAACGTCGGGATAAATCCCCCGGGAAAGCAGTTCCTCCGCCACCCTCTTCCCGAACGGTTTCAGCCCGCCCGGCCTGCCGCAGGGAAAGCCCAGTTCGTTCTCTTCGTTCCAGGTGAAACCGAACAGCTTTACCCCCGCCCTTTCCAGCGCGTCCAGCCGGGAAAGCTCCCCTTCCAGCACGCCGCCGTTTTCCACCGTCAGCACCGGCCGGATTCCCGCGGCGGAAAGTTCCCCTTCCGCCGCCAAAAAAGCGGAAAGACAGCGCTGCGCCCGCCGCCAGACGGGCGCGCCCGTTTCTCCACGTTCTCCCGTTTTTTCTTTGCCGGAAATTTTTTCTACCGGGCCTCCCGCGCCGGATTTTTCCGCTCCTATGCCCGCTCCGCCGGGCGGGTCCGGTTGCGAACGGCTGTTCCGGGCGCGCCCGTCGCCCGCGGCGCTCCTTTTCCCGGCCGTCTTTACGGCTTCCGACCGCGCAAAGTCCTGCGCGGGCGGCGTAAACAGCGCAAAGCACTGCAAAAGACAATCTCCCCCGACCAGTTTTTCGAGGGAGACCTGAGACGTTGTCCTATGTAAAAACGATGTTCCCGGCGCGGCGGCCGTCAGCGCGTCGCAGTGCAGATCGGCGTAACGCATCTCTGCAAAAACGGCCTATGCCTTTTTGCCCTTAAACAGGCGCAGAATGAGACGGATGACCTTCGGCGGCTTCAAACAGATGATTTTTGACATCTTTCTCCTTATTGACCGCCACGAGCAGAAATCCCCCGTCGCAGTCGATTTCGGCGTTTTCGCTCACGCCCACGTTGGAGACGCCGCGGCAGCTGCCGTAAACGAGCGTCAGATTCTCCGTGGGATAGAACAGCCCTCTGCTATACAGTATATGCGCGTCGCCGCCGAAAGGCAACAGGGACACCGTTTTCCCGAGCACTTTTTCCAGCGTGAATTTTCCGCGGCGCACCGACAGTGCCGCATGCGCCGTGAACATCGTGCAGGGCAGCCCCTCCCGGCAGGCCCGGTATAAAAGGTGCAGATTGCCGAGGAAATGATCCTCTCTGCCGCCTCCGCCGCCGTAAATTTCCGCGCGGACGATCTCTCTGCGGCGAAAGAGTTCCAACAGCCTTTCCAGCGCGATCTCCCCGTCCGTAAAATCCTTCTGAGAGGGATAAATGCGGGAAGGCGCCGGCACGGGCGGCTCCGAAGCCGAATCGAAATCGCCGAGGTTCTCGTCGATGCGCACCCTTCCCTTCGCCCAGTTATAGGCGCCGTCCGCGCAGAGGACGTACGCGTTCCCGTCGTCGATCGGCCCGCGCCAGGGCTCCCCGTTAAGAAGGAGTATCCCCGTCCGTCCCGCCGGATGCTTTTGCGGCCGGCTTTCCGAATTCTGCGCCGGATTCTGTTCCGGTTTTTCCTCCGGGTTTTCCGCCCGTCCGGCCGCCGTCTCGTTTTCCGGACGCTTTCCCGCCGGTTCCGTCTCTTTTTTCACTGTTCCGCCCGCCCTTTGCGTTTTCTCCGGCCGGAGTCATCCCGCCCGATCTTTCTCTCAATCTGCCGCCGAAAAATTTTTTCTTTCCGGAAAGCTCAAAATTACCTTTCTTCAAAAATCCCGGACTTATTTCCCTTTGAGCGCCGAGATGACGGCGCGGCGATCGGGCGCCCTGAACACGGCGCTGCCCGCCACCAGCACGTTTGCCCCCGCTTCCCGCACCCGGCCCGCGTTTTCGGGCGTGATGCCGCCGTCGATTTCGATGTCGTAAGAAAGGCCGTGCTCCGCCGCGAAATTGCGGAGGAACCGAACGTTTTCCAGCGTTTCCCCGATAAATTTCTGGCCGCCGAATCCGGGAAATACGCTCATCACCAGCACCATGTCGCACAGGGGCAGCACGTCCGCGATCTTTTCGGCGGGCGTGTCGGGATTGATGACGGCGCCGCACTTCGCGCCCGCCGCGCGGATGAGTTCCAGCGTGCTTTTCAAAGTCTCTCCGCAGGCCTCGTAATGCACCGTGACGATGTCCGCGCCCGCTTTTGCGAACCGCCCGACATATTTTTCCGGGTGCACGATCATCAGATGACAATCGAGCGGGAGAGCCGTGCATTTGCGCAGGTCCTCCACCATCTTGATGCCGAACGTGATGTTATTGACGAACACGCCGTCCATGACGTCGCAGTGCACGAGGTCCGCCCCGCACGCTTCCAGGCTCTTCACCTCTTCGCCCATTTTTGAAAAGTCTGCCGACAGAACAGACGGCGCGATTTTTGTTTCTTTCATAACCGGTTGCTTCTCCTTTTTCTGCCGCGGCGCGAAAGAAATTCGCGCCGCGGGGATTTTTTCGTCCGTATCGCCTGACGGGCAGATTTATTTCCCATCCGCGGAGCCTTGCTCCGTTTCCGGCTTTCCGGCTTCCGCCGCGGCCCGTCCTTTTTCGAGATACCCCGCCCGGAGCTGACCGCACGCCCCGCCGACGTCGGAGCCGATCTGACGGCGCAGAGTGGCACTCAGCCCGCCCTTTTCGAGGAGCCCCAAAAAGCGGTAAGCCTCTTTGTCCCCCGTCGCTTTCAGCGTCCGTTCCTTCACTTCGTTGAGGCGGATGAGGTTGACGTGGCAGGGCCGGCCTTTGAGAAGGGCGACGAGCGCCCGCGCGTGTTCCTCGTCGCAGTTCTCCCCTTCGATGAGCGTATATTCAAAATAGTACCGCCTGCCCGTCTTTTGAAAATAATAAGCGCAGGCTTTGAGGATTTCGGAAATTCTATACGCCTTCGCGACGGGCATCACCCGGGCGCGGTCCTCGTCGGAAGTCGCGTGCAGAGAAACGGTGAGATTGACGGGAATCCCCTCGTTCGCCAGCTCGTACATCTTCGGCACCAGGCCGCAGGTGGACAGGGAAATGTTGCGGGCGCTGATGTTCAGCCCCTCCGCCGCCGTGACGTTTTTCAGAAACCGCACCGTTTCGGCATAATTGTCCAGCGGCTCCCCGCTGCCCATGAGCACGACGTTGGTCACGGCGCGGGCCTCTTTGCCCCGGCCTTTCAGCTCGGGATCGTCCGCGTGCAGGGCGTTGACGACGAGAATCTGCGCCAGAATTTCCCCTGCCGTGAGGTTTCTCACCAGCCCGCCCAGCGTGGACGCGCAGAATTTACAGCCCATGCGGCACCCCACCTGCGTGGAAACGCACTGCGTGCAGCCGTATTTGTACTTCATCAACACCCCTTCGACGAGGTTGCCGTCCGAAAGTTCAAAAAGGTATTTTTCCGTCCCGTCCGAGGAATGAAAGATCTCCCGGATTTTCACGGGCTCGTCCTCATAGTCCTGAAGGAGCCGGTCGCGGAATTCCGCCGGAAGGGAGGTGATTGCAGAAATCTTTCTGCCCTGCGTCAGGCCGTCGAAAAGCTGTTTCGCGCGGAATTTTTTCTCGCCGAGACCGAGTACCAGGGTTTCGGTCTCCGCAAAATTCAGGTCCTGTAAAATGCGTTTCATCTGTCCGGCTCTCCCCCGGGCTTCTCCCCGGCCCTGCGGCGCATCACCGCCACATAAAATCCCGCGCCGAACGCTTCGTCGGGCAGAAACTGCAACCCGTACGCCTTGCGCGCAAAGGGCAGCGGGCTTTCGACGGGCAGGCTTTCAAACTCCGGATGCGCTTTGAGAAATTCGCCCACAATCCCGTCGTTTTCCTCCGCAAACACCGAGCAGGTGGAATAATACATCTTTCCGCCCCGCTTCACATACCGGCAGCAGGCGTCCAGAATCCCCGTCTGCGCGGCGCGCAGGGAAACGAAATCCTCCTCTTTCCGGAAGAGCTTGATATCCGGATTCTCGCTGACCGTCCCGAACCCCGAACAGGGCACGTCGCACAATACGCCGTCAAAGGTTTCCTCATAGTCCGGGTCGAACACCGAGCTGTCCTTCTGTCGCTCGGACACGTTGTTTACGCCCATGCGCTCCCTGTACTGCCGGATGAGTTCCACCCGGTGCGGGTGCAGTTCAAACGAAGTCACCCGGCCGCACTTTCCCGCGAGGAGCACCGACTTCCCGCCCGGCGCGGCGCAGGCGTCCAGCATTTCCCCGCAGGGGGAAACCACGCCGCAGACGGCGACGCTCCCCACCGACTGAAAGGTATATTCTCCCAGGTCATACCCCTCGTCCCGCGCAAATCTCGGAAAGATAAACACATGCGGGAAGGGGGTGTCCAGGTGCGGGAGAGAGAGGTATTTTTCCTCGTTTTTCGCAAAGCGCACGCAAACGCCCGCGCTCTTCGCCGCGGCAATGCGTTCCGCCCGGGCGCCGTATTCCGCTTTCAGCTTTTTCCAGGCATAGAGCGGCCAGGACAGGCGAAGGGCTTCCCCCTCTTCCCCTTTTGGCAGAGCTTTGTCCGTCTCCGTTTTGTCAAACCGCCGCAAAAAGGCGTTGACGAACCCCGCCACGCCCGCTTTGCCCAGTTTTTTGCACAGTTCCACCGCGCAGTCGGTGACCATATACCGCTTTTTCTCCATATACAGCAGCATATAGAGGGAAATTTTGAGAATCAACCGCACGGCGGGTTTGGGCGCTTTGGGCGCATAACGGCGGATGCAGAAAGACAGGTATCCGTCGTTTTCCAGCACGCCGTAGACGATGCGCACCGTCCGGGCGCGGTTGAGTTCCTCGATATACGTCTCCGCGATCGCCTGCTTTAAGTGCGCGCCCTCCGAATATACCTTCGTCAGAATCTGATAAGGGTCGTAGACGGGATTGCTCAGCATGAGAACACCTGTCCTTTTTTCACCTTCCGGCCGTTGAGAAAATCGCTTCCCTTCATGCGTTTGCCGCCCGCCGCCTGCACTTCGTCGAGGCGCACCGCTTCTCCTTCCCCGCAGGCGACGATCAGGCCCGCTTTCGGCGAATCGGACAGCACTTCTCCCGCCGCCGCGCCCTCCGTTCCGGCCGGGCGCGGCGCGCTCTCCGCCCGGAATACGTTCAGCCTGAGTCCGTCCGCCTCCGTATAGGCGAGCGGCTCGGGATTCATCCCCCGCACCAGATCGACCACCCGCCGGGCGGGCAGAGCAAAGTCGATCCGGGCCTGTTCTTTCCCGATCTTCTTCGTCAGCGTAGCCCCTTCTTCCCGTTGCGCGGTCAGGGAAAACTTCCCGCTTTCAATGAGCGGCAGGGCTTTCAGAACCGCCGTCGCCGCCAGGAGAGAAAGCCGGTCGGAAAGCTCCCCGAACGTCTCCCGTCCGCCGATTTCCGTCCGCTCCGAAAGCAGGATCTCCCCCGTGTCCAGTCCCTGCGCCGTCTTCATCACCGTCACGCCCGTTTCCCGCTCTCCGTCGAGCACGGCCGACTGAATGGGCGAAGCGCCCCGGTATTTCGGCAACAGGCTGGCGTGCAGATTCCATACCCCTTTCGGGAAGAGTTCCAGCGTCTCGGCGGAAAGAATCTGCCCGTACGCGCAGGTGATCATGACGTCCCCGCCCAACCCTTTCAGCGCGGGCAGTTCCTCGCGGAGCTTTCGGGGCTGAAACACCGCCAGGCCCCGTTCCAGTGCAAACGCTTTGAGGGGCGCGGGGGTCAGAATCCCCTTGCGCCCCTGCGGCTTGTCCGGCTGAACGACGATGCCCGTCACTTCCCAACCCGCGTCCAGAATGGCTTTCAGGGGCGCCACCGCAAACTGCGGCGTGCCCGCATATACGATTTTCATCTCCGCTCCTCCTTTGCCTGCGCTTTCTCCGGATTTCCGCCCTGAAAAAAATCAGT
>DVMZ01000042.1 GCA_018714725.1 Candidatus Scatosoma pullistercoris | reverse complement strand
CACTCTTTCGACAAAAACAGCAGATTTCCCTCCCGGTCGCGCACCAGTTTATGCGCCGCCACGCTCTGCCGGAGGGAAGCCGCAAGGATATGATAATATTCCTCCCCGTATGCGGCCGCCGCTTGTTTCAGCTTTTCGTCCTCCGCCGCCAGTTTTGCGTCGATCTGTGCGCGCCGTGCAAAAGTGTATTCCAGCGCTTCGAGAACGGTATGCTTTTCGAGATACCAGCCTTTCAGATGATCGCCGAAATAATCGACGGACACCACATCGTCATAGCCGAGCATCAGCGCCCCCTCGGGAGCGGAACTCATTCCGGCGATATAGCGTTCCTCGCCCGCGCAGGAAAATTCCTTTTTCCCGCAGGACAGGTATGCGGCGAACGAGCGTTCATCCAGGAAATACGCCCTTTCGCCGGAAAGATAGAAATATCCCCAGTCCGCGCCGATCGCGTCGTCGTTGTTGGAGAGCGGAAGCTGACGTTTGAGCCCCAGGAAAGCGCTTTCAAACCCGCCGAGCGACAAAACGCCGCCCCGGACCCCTTTGTTCGGGTTCTGCGGAAGATCATTGTAAGCGATTCCGCGATGGACGAACAGAGAAATTTCCGCGTCCTTCACGCCCGTAACTTTATACTCCATATAGCAGACGGGCATGGACAACAGATCGGGATCGGAGGGGGGCAGGGGAGAGACGAAACGAAGTTCCAGCGTCGCCGCACCCGCTTTGAAGCGATAATCCGTCGAAAATGCCGTGACGGAAAGCGAAAGCTGTTCCGCCGCTTTCACGCCGCAATTTTCAAATTCCGACGCTTTGCCCAGAAAACAATAGACTTCTCCGCCCGTACGGAGGAAGCCGTACAGTTTCTTTTTCGCGCCCCACCAGCTTTCCGTTTCGGACGCGTTCAGCGCCTCTGTGACAGACCAGATCGAAAAATTCGGGTCCTTTACAAACAAAGGATATGCGGGTAAAATTCTCTTCATAAAATCCCTCATAAAAATATTTTTTCGGCCTCCTGACGAAGGCAGAATTATTATAGCACAACCCTCTTTTATTTGCAACGTTCTGACCGGATTTTCAGGAATTTTTCTGCCGTTTTTTTATGTTTGATTTTTTATTATTCAGCGCTATATATTAAGGGAAGTTATATACTCCGAACATGTTTTTTCCTTACGATTTCTTCGCTTCTCCATTCATACGGGCCCTTATCCGCACATCTCCCGTCCGAGGTCACCGTAAAACACTTTTCTTCGATATTTTGCGGCAAACGCCGTATAAATCTTTCATTCATTCCGTGCGGAGGACATTGCAAAAGAACGGAGCGATGAAATTTTCCCCGGGCGGTCTGAAAGCGGAAATGCGGCACTATGAAAATAAAGTTTAAGCGCGTGGAAAATTTCATGCAAAAGCCGGACAAATATATGTAAAAATATACATCTTATGGAGGCAACAAGCGAATCTTTCCGTAAATTTAAGAAAGGAGTCCGGCAAAACACCGAACCCCTTTCCGGACTATCCGATTCATTTTTTCCGGATTTCGGGTCTCACTTCACCCGTCCGGATTTTTCTTTCGCTCTTATATTTCCAAGACCGTTTCGATCGGTTCGCTCGTCGCGCCCCATACGTCCACTGCACGACATTCAAAAAACAGTTCCCCCGAATATTCCGTTTTCCTCTCGTACGAAACCGTCTCGGGCATCTCCTCCGCTTGGTCATAAAGATACGTAAACGTGGCGAGATTGTATGTGCCGAGTTTTGTCTTTTTTCCGTCCGACATCTGATATGCGGTCACCCGGTAGTAACGCACCATGTCGTCGTCCTCCGCCGCCGACCATTGAAGGCGGAGCGTATTTCCCGACATGGTCGCGGAAAACACCGCGTCTTCGGCAAATTCGGGCGCCTTATTCTCGCTTTGCCGCCGTTCGTTGTCATACGCGAGCAGATGCGTCTTGTCCGCTTTGGGATAAGAGAGTTCCCAGGCCTGCTTGATCGTATTCCGGCGATAATAATCGCAACGGGTGACGCGGATATTTCCGTTTGCGTCCACCTGCACCAGAAGTCCCTGGGAAAAATCGTCGATGCGCGTACCGACGGAATTGTCAAACGTCGCTCCGGCGTCGTTGATGTTATTCATCACCGCCGTATATTTCACGCTGCCGCAATCGAGCTGGGTAAACCCTCCGCTCTGACTGATCTGAACTTCGTCCTGCAGAACGTTGTGCACATGTCCGCTGAAATAGACGGCCTGCGGATATTTTGCAAGCACGTCCGCCACGTCCCGGTCCGCCCAGTCGTTGGCGTAAGACCTGAACACGGTGCCGTACACGGGCGGATGCGCCGTCACGAACACATACCGATCGGGATTTTCCGACGTGATTTCCGACATGCGGGCGTCCAGCCATTGCAGAGTTTCCTCCGAATACCCGCGGAGCGTCCAATAATAGTCGGGTTTCACCGCAAGAAAATGGTAACCGTTGACCACCGCGTGCCTGAGCCCGTCCTCCGGGCGGGAATCGGCGGCGTCAATCCGGAAAAATTCTTCTCCGAGCTGATTGTAAAAGAGTTCCGGCTTTCCGGCCATAATCTCCTCGCCGAGCACCGACGGAT
>DVMZ01000041.1 GCA_018714725.1 Candidatus Scatosoma pullistercoris | reverse complement strand
GCCATGGCGATCATGACGCGCTGGCGCATGCCGCCGGACAGCTCGTGCGGGAACTTCTTATACACTTCCTCCGGCATGGCGATGCCCACCTGCGTGAGCATATTGATGCTGTGCCGTTTCGCCTGTTCGTTCGTAACGCCCGGATTGTTGACGAGAATGGCCTCGTCCAGCTGATTCCCGATCGTAAAGACGGGATTGAGCGAAGTCATCGGCTCCTGGAAAATCATCGCGATTTCCTTGCCGCGGAGCTTGCGCATTTCGCCGATCGGCATTTTTGCGATATCGAATACTTTGGGCTCCGTCTCAAAGACGGGGAAGCCGTTGCTGTCCCGTTTCTGTACGGGTTCGAGGACGGGATTCCCCTCTTTGTCCTTTTTCAGACGGGGCGCGCGCACGATCTCGCCGTTCTCGTCCGTCTCGTACACGGGTACCTTCTTTCCGTCTTTTTCTTCAAAGAGCGGTTCGCCGTTGAGATCCTTTTTCTGCACGGGATCGGTCCTGACCTCGCCGTTCCGGTTGCGGACGCAGGCGGGCGCATAGACGATTTCGCCCTTTGCGTCCCGCTCGTAGACGGGCACGGGCTTTCCCTTCTCGTCATAGATGAAATCGCTGGATTTGAAACGGATGGATCCGTCCACGATCTGTCCCTGCGGGCCCTGGACCAGCCGCATGATCGCCAGGCTGGTGACGCTCTTTCCGCATCCGGATTCTCCGACGACCCCGACCACCGAACCCTCGGGAATGTCGAAGCTGACCCCGTTGACCGCCTTTACCGTGCCGCTGTCCGTAAAGAAATAGGTGTGCAAATTCTCAATTTCGATGATGGTGTCATCCTTCTTCATCGAAGTGATATAGTCCGATTCGGGAATCTTTGCCTTTTTCTGTTTTTCGTACTTTCTCATCTGCCGGAGATTTTCTTTCGCGATCTCGCGCGTCTCCCGATTGCTGAGATAATGCTTGTTGTCTTTCTTTTCCATACGCTTACCTCTTCATCTTCGGATCGAGCGCGTCGCGGAGACCGTCCCCGATAAAGTTGAACGCCAGCACGGCCATGATGATGCAGATACCGCTGGGCAGCCAGACGTTGGCATAATACTGCAGCACGTCCGTATCCTTTGCGGCGTTGATCATGTTGCCCCACGAAGCATAGGGAATGGGCACGCCGAGATCGAGATAGCCGAGCGTCGCCTCGTAGAGAATCATGCTGCCGAGGGACAGGGTCATGGATACGATGAGCTGGGGCATGACGTTGATCACGAGATGCCGGAAAATCTTTCTTGCGGGAGACATGCCCAGCGCGTCCGCCGCCACCATATATTCCTGCTCGCGCAGGAAGAGAATCTGGCCGCGCACCAACCGCGCCGTTCCCGTCCAGCTGATCAGGGTCAGAAGCCCCATGATGATGTATATCCGGTATGTGTACAAAAACGGATAATCGGCTTTATACGCGTCCAGGATCGCGCTGAAAATCAACATGATCGGCAACGTGGGAACGCAGTTGATGACGTCCACGATACGCATGATGACCATGTCCACCCACTTCCCGAAATAGCCGGCCAGTCCGCCCATCACGATTCCCAGCAGCGTATTCAGGATGACGGCAAGGAAACTGATCGTCAGCGAAATTCTGCCGCCGTACATCAGCCTGGCCATGATATCCATGCCCGAACGATCGGTGCCGAGAATGTGCATCACCTCTTCCCCGTCGGCATTGGTGCCGTAGGAGAAGACGGGCGCAAACACGTTGATCTGCGGCGTATAGCTGTTCAGCTGAACAACCGTGTACGTCTCGCCGTCCGCGCCGACAAATTCCGTGGTATACTGCGTATAAGTGGTCTGCCCGCCCGAGCGGTCCACTTCCGTTTCTCCCCAGCCGACCGTCGTCGGGCCGACAAACACGAACAGGAACAGCAGGACGAACATCACCAATCCGATCACGGACAACTTGGAGCGGAAAAAGCGCTTGAACACCAGTACGGCCGGAGAGACGATGCGGACGTCGTGCATGGCCGCTTCGCCCTCCTGCTCTTCGGGAGAGGGAGCTTGCTGCGTCTCCTTGATTTCCTCGACAGCTTCGAGTTCTTCCAGTTTTTCGTTCTTATCTTCCATAAATCCCTCTCCGCGTTATTTATCCAGTTTGACGCGCGGATCGACCACCGCGTAAGCGAGGTCGGCAAGCAGCGTACCGATGACCGTCAGAATGGCGAGGAACATATTGTAGCCCATGATGAACGGTACGTCGCCCTCTTTCAGCGCCTGATAGGCTTTCTGGCCGATTCCCTGCAAGGCAAAGACCTCTTCCGTGATCATCGCGCCGCCGAACAGGCCGGGCAGAATGCCCGCCATCATCGTGACAAGAGGAATCATGGTGTTTCGGAAAACATGCTTGTAAATGACGGTATGCTCCGAAAGGCCCTTGGCGCGCGCCGTGCGGATATAATCCGCATTGAGCACTTCCAGCGTATTCGTGCGGGAATACCGCATGAGTCCGCCGATATTGATGATGACCAACGTCGCCACGGGCAGAATGCAATGCCGGATGATGTCGCCGACCTTTGCCAGCCCCGTATAATCTTTCATTGCGTCCGTCAACCCCTGCATGGGCAGCCAGCCCAAAGTGGTGGAGAACACTTTGATCAGCAGAGTGGCGAGGAAAAAGGAAGGCAGCGAAATACCGATCATCGTAAAGATCGTGACCACATAATCCATCGGCCCGTACTGATGCGTCGCCGACATCACGCCGAGCGGAATGGCGATCAGAAACTGCAACACCATGGCCACCAGCGAAATGCCGAACGAAATCCACATATACTCGCCGATGACTTCCGCCACGGGGAGTTCAAATTTGAACGAAGTCCCGAGATCCAGTTTCAGCACGTTGGACAGCCAGGTGAAATATCCCGACAAAATTCCGAAGAAGGAATTGTCCAGAAGCCCGTACATTCTCTTGATGTCGTCGATCTGCTCCTGCGTGATCTGTCCCTGGCCGAGCTTATCCGCAAATTTATTGTCGATATAGTCGGTGGGCAGACATCTTACCAGGAAATAAATCAGAACAGAGACGAAAAAAAGAATCAGGATCGAGTAAAGTATTCTCTTGATGATGTATTTTACCATTTGTTCTCTCCGTTTCCCGTTCTTATCCGCCCGGCGGCATTTTGCCGCCGGGCGGACAGCCGGTCCTGCCTGTCGGAAATTCTCAGAAACTTTCTGACGGATTTGCCGTCCGGAACAGGATTACTTGACAAAATCCACTTCCCAGATCCGGCTGAGCGGGGACTGATATGCGGTTGCTTCCGCCAGCGTGGAACTGTCGATGAAATTGGTATTCCAGATGAAAAGGTCGTTTCTCTGATAGGTCGGGAATTCCACCGCAAGCGCCATGACGAGGTCGAGACATTCCGAATAAATGCTCGTCCGGACGTCCCGATCCAGCGTCTCTCTCGCTTCGTCGATCTTGTCGCTCAGCTCTTCCACCATTTCGATTTCACGGTAGTAGATGTCCGCGTTTTCCTCGTCGAGAATGTCGTCGTAGCCCCAGTTGAGCGTCGAAGTCGCCTTGGAATCCTTATGATAGACCTGATACATATCGGGGTCGATCGTGGAGCTCCACGCCGCCGCCCACACCTGCAGACCGCCGCTCGTCAATTTTCTCAGCGCTTGAGATTCCTTCGTGACCGTAATATCGAATCCGATTTTATTGAGGATATCCGCCGCATTCTGCATGGCGGCATACGCGGGGTGATCTTCCGTATCTCCGGCGATCGTGAAGGTGAATTTCAGCGTCTCGCCCTTGTTATTGGTCAGCTTGCCCGTGCTCGGATTCAGCGAATACTTTGCCTGATTTGCAAGCTCCTGGCTCTTCTTGCCCGTTGCGTCATACGGATAATACGGCGTACAGCCGTCGGGATATGCCCAGCTGTTGGAAGTCATGGGTCTGTAAATAATCGAAGCGAGTTGAGGATCCTGATAGTAGTCGAGACACAGGGTGGGATCGATCGCGTACATGATCGCCTGACGGATTTCCAGTTCCTTGACCTCGCCGGCGTTGATGCCGATATAGCCGTAGCCGAGCGTCGAAGCGAGCGCATAAGAGAAATCGTCCTTCAGCTTCTCATCTTCCAGGCTGGCAATGTACGTCTGTCTCGCCGTGGGGGTCGCAAACTGGACTTCCTGGGAATTGCCCGTCACCGCGTCGAACAGCTGAGTGCTGGCAACGACCTTGTAACGGAGTTTTTTGATCTTGACGTTGCTGATCCCCTTTCCGACCGTCTCGAAATAGGGGTTGCGTTCAAAGTACACGATGCTCCCGTCGAAGAAATCGCTCTTGTCGGGAACGGAATCGCCCACGTTTGTATCCGAATTGCTCGCCTTGTAAGGACCGGCGCCGACGGGGACCTGAATCTTGCGCATTCTTTCAAAGAAATCGGAAGAGGCGAACGCCACGCCGAAGTTGCCCGCCGCGGGATCGAATTTCTGAATTTCTTCCTGCGTCGAATAGTAATACATGGGCGCGATGGTCAGCGAGAAGTTATAGATAGCTTTGGGGTCCACGCCGTTGACGCGGATTTTCAGTACGTCATAGCTTCCGTCCAGATTCTTCTTATCCTGCCCTTCGCCGATCGTCGTCTGATCGTAAAGCGCCTGAATCCCGGAAATGGAAGGAACTTTCTTCTCTCCGCCGAGCGCTTCTTCGATCGCTCTGCCCTTGACGAAATTCAGAAGGTTGCTCGCCGTCAGCCAGCCGCCGCTCGTGATCGATTTGAGGTTGGTCTTATAGGTCTCGATGCCGAGATCGTCGCCGATGTAATAATCATAGACCAGCTGAACCAGCGCGGACTGGGAATAATCGGTGAGTTTGTCGTAATCGTTCCACTGCACGGCCGCAGGCGTATCCTTTACGTCATCTTCCGTGCTGAACGTAATCAGGCCTTCCATGGCGAGATAAATCTGCCAGGTCTGATCAAAGCCGTACTTTTTATATTCGGAATCTTCCACCGAGCTGGCCGCGGTGGTCCAGTCGGTGTTGAGTTCTTCCTTGAACAGCTCCTTTGCCTTACTGATGTATTCGAGAATGGAATACCCGTCCGTCGCCTCAATCGATTCGTCCAGCGCCGTCAGATCATCCATCGTCGTATCGTCATCGTCGCACCACTGCGTGATGTAGTCGATACGAAGCTCCGCTTCCTGTTCATAGAAACGGTCGAAGCCTTCCTGTTCGCTCTCGTCGTACGACTGCGCGCGATAGGCCGCCAGGCCCTGAATGTTCACGGAATACAGCGTGGACGAACCGGTGTAGGTGGGATCGAGCAGCACATACAGGTTGAACAGCACGTCCTTGATGGTCAGATCGCTGCCGTCGGAAAACTTGATTCCGTTTTTGATGGCAAACCAGTAGTCGGTGTAATAATTTTCATAGCTGCCGGACTGTTCATAATCCTGCTGTGTTCCGACCGTATGCGTCGTATAATCGAGCACGACGCAGGGTTCGTTTTCCCCGCAGACGAGGTTGCCGTCCTTATCGGTGGACAGCATGCCGATCTGGGTCTGTCCGACCACGTTGCCGTCCGGGCCGGTCGTATAGAAATAAGGATTGAACACAGAGTCCAACGCCTCAGAGCTTACGACGAGAGGCGTGGTCTCGCTGTCGCGCGTCTTGTCTTTCTTCCCACAGGAAGACAGCACCATGGATCCGGCAAGAGTCAGGCATACCGCACCGCAAATTAAATTTCTCTTTTTCATAAATCCTCCGTGATGAGATAGTTTTTTATGCTTCGGCGTTCGCGTCCGAAATATTGACGTCCGCCGTAAATCCGGGATATTCAAACGTTTCGCCGGTATATCTTCCGTAAACGCCTCCGCACTCCACGGTACGGCCGGTCGTCGAAGAATCGTAAGAGACCGAACCGCTGACGCTTACGTTTTCAAACCTCGCGCCCTCCTCCCAGGTCGCCGCCAGCAGGCCGACATAATTGGTAGGGCTGGAACCGTTGTTGTTCTCCGTGAACTCCACGCTCAGCGTGATGTTCTCGAATGTCACGTCGTGGAAATAGGCATTCGGGCCGATCGTCGTGAACATACCCACCGCATAGGCAGAACGGGTGGTCTCACGCTCCATGGCAATGCCCGATACGGTGTATCCGTTGCCGTTGAATTCGCCCTGGTACACGCCCGACACCTGCGAGAATTCCGCTTCCGACATATCGATGTCGTTCATCAGCCAGACGTTCGTATTGTAACGGATTTTCGCAAACTCCGCCGGCGAACTGACCAGCAGCCATTCCCCTTCGAGGAATCTCGCATATACGTCCGGATTTTCTTCCGTATAAGTGTACGGGAAGGTCACCGGCTGCGTATATTCTTCATCGTAATAGAACCCGAAGAAGGTGTGATCGGCCCAGGAAGGCTCGCGGAAGCTGTTGAACACGTTCCAGTCGTCCGTGCCGTCCCTACGCACTTCCAACGTGAGCAACTGGGCATTGTTCTCGCCGTAGTGAATGTTGATGGTCTCAATTTCCAACCACTTGGCATACAGCGTAATATCTTCCGTCACCCGGTCGGTATCGAAATCCCAGCGCTCCCCGAAGGTGACGACGCCGCTTTCGTCCTTGGTGCCGCGATAGTACCCTTCCACATAATGGCCCGCATAGCTCGGCGCGCCATACTGCGCTCCGCCGCCCGGTTCCAGCAGAAGGCTGTTCTCCTTATAGTACGCGTCTTTCGTCAGCATGCCGTTTTCGTTGCCGCCGTTATAATCAAACGTCACAAGGTAAGGATACTCCTTACGAATCTGATCGGGACTGGTCCCCGGCCGCGAACAGGCTGCCGCCAACATCATCACCGCACAGGCAAGCAGGAAAATAAAACTTTTGACAAATTTTTTCATTTTCATTATGCCCCGTCTTTATTCCATCTCGTAAATAGATTTTGCGTATTCCGACCAATAGCGCTGCGACTTATACAGGCTCGCGTTTCTCACGTTGATTGCGGGAACGGAAGACCCGTACAGGAAATTGATCGCTCCGCCGCCCGCCGTGTAGGGAGAAATCGCGGGAACGTCCGACGTGCTTGTCACGGTTTTGTAAATGTTCATTTCGGCAAGCGCCGGACAGTAACCGAACGCAAGGCCGCCGATCGAACTCAGCGCGCTTCCCTCTTCCGCCGTTCCGAAATTCACCGCCGTGAGGTATTCGCAGCCGAAAAATGCCTGTACCCCGATCTCCTGAACGCTCGCGGGGAGATTGAGCTCCACGATTCCGCTGTAAGCAAACGCCGCTTCGTCAATCAGGGTCAGTTTGCTCCCTTCCGCAATATTCAGACGAACGGGACTCGTCACCTGCTTTTTCTGCGACGAATCATAGTTGTATCCCGCATAAGTGAATGCGAGCGGATGAATTTTCGTCACGCTGGCGGGAATATTGATCTCTTCCAGGCTGGAATAATAATAATAGGTCTCGGTTGACGAGTCCGAAGACGTATATGCCAGCATAAAGGCCCTTCCGATTTCCGTCACCCCTTCCTCAAAGGTCACGGCGGTGACATAGCGGCTGCCGGCAAGAACGCCTTCGCCCATTTCACGGACCGTACCCGGAATGGTGATTTCTCCTTCCAGCTCGTCGAGATAGGAATAGGCAAAATCTCCGATCGAGGTCACGCCGGAACCGATCGCTAACGACGAAAGCGCCGTGTTGGAAAAAGCGTATTTGCCGATCCGGGTGATCTCGTCCCCGTAATTCACCGATTTCAGCGTGCTGCAATAGGTAAACGCATAGTCCGGGATATCCGCCGTTCCGTAATAGTCGATGGATTCCAGCAGCGCCGGATAAGCGCCCGTATTGTCGAAGGTGACGCTCTCTTCGCCCTCTTCGTCGGTCTCGACGGTATAATGCCCGCCGAAGATATACAGCATATAAGTATTTTCCGTCCGGCTGCCGCCGATGAACGGCACGCGCAGATGGCGAAGCGCGTTACAGCCATAGAACGCATAATAACCGATTGTCTCCACGCTTTCGGGAATCTCCACCGATTCCACGAGACTGTCGCGGAAAGCATAGGAAGAGATTTCCTTCACAGTATCCGGAAATTCCACCGAAGTCTTTGCGGAAGGCACCGTATACAGCACTTTCAGCGCCGCGTCATACAGGCATCCGTCGTAAGAAGCGTAATTCGCATTGTCCGCCGCCACTTTGATTTCCGTCAGCGACGCACAGCCGGAAAACGCATTTTCTCCGATCTCCGTCACCGTGGCGGGAACTTCGGCGGATTCCAGTCCCGAATAGGCAAACGCATACGCGCCGTAGCTCGACGCGCCGTCCAGTCCGGAAATCTCGCGAAGCCCCGTGCAACCGTAAAACGCATACCCGGCAACGGCGCCGACGGGAGAAGTGATCGTAAGCGATTGAAGCGTTTTGGGAACATACAACCCGGTCGTGCCGTTGTCCGCCGCGCGCTCCGCCCCGAAGATGTAAGCCGGGAACTGATTCCCCGCGCCGTCTCCCAGATAGGGCACGGTGAGCGATTGCAGACTGGAAGCGCCTTTCAGCGCACCGCGTTCAATTTTCGTTACGCCCTCACCGATCACGATCGACGTAAGGGAATCCCCGTTGGCGAAAGCCCCTTCGAGAATGGTCGTCTCGCTTCCCGTCGTATATGCGGTTTCCTGTTTGTCCGCCCGGAAATACAGCACCAGCGTCTTCCCCGCATCGGTATAGAGGTTGCCGTTCACGACCGAGTACGTCGCATTGCCCTCCGCCACTTCCGCAAAGTCAAGCGAGTCGCATTCGCTGAACGCACCCGTCCCGATCGTGGTCAGCGCCCCGGGGATACGAACTTTCGTCAGAGAAGAACATCCCTGGAACGCATAATCGCCAACCGAAGTCAACGATTCGGGGAATCCGATTTCTCCGAGCGATACGCATTCTGCAAACGCATACGCACCGATATAAGAAGTTCCTTCGGGAAGTTCTGCGGACGTGATCTTTTCACAGCCGAGGAACGTGCCCTCTTCCACGGCGGAAATTCCGCTGAGATCCCCGAAACTTTCCAACCGCTCGTTCCTGTAAAAGGCATATTCCCCGATGGTTTTCACCGAAGAAGAAAGGTTGATCGTTTCCAGATAAGCGCAGCCGTAAAAGGCATATGCCCCGACGGACGTCACCGTTCCCGGAAGCAGAACCGAAAGGATCGTCTCGTTGCCGAGAAATGCGCTGTCGGCAATGGCGGTGACTTTGTTGCCCCCGTAAACGACGGGAACGATGACTTCTTCGCTCGAGCCGGTGTAACCGACCACCGCGCCGTTTTCGATTTTCAGCCCGGCGGTATAGCCGGCATTGTACAGGGAGACATCTGCCGTCACGGGCGAAGAGAAATCGTAAGGAGTGGTAAACTCTTCATCCGTATACCACTTTCCGTCCGTTTCCAGTCCTTCGGGCGCCAACGCTTCCGCTCTTTCGCCGTTCACGACGGGCACGGAACCCGC
>DVMZ01000040.1 GCA_018714725.1 Candidatus Scatosoma pullistercoris | reverse complement strand
TCCGGCGGCTGGACGGATTGTTTTTCAGGTCGAATAAGACCCTGTCCACCTGATCGAATTCCCCTTCTTTATAAATCGCCTTCTGCGCGAGCTGGTAGCCGTATGCCTTGCCGATGGATCCGTTTTCATCCGCCCAACTGTCCCAGATATGGGAATGCAGATCATGGATATTGTTGCTCTTTTTCTGCCAGATCCAGAGCAATTCGTCGATACAGGACTTAAAGGCCGTACGCCGGATGGTGAGAATGGGCAATTCTTTCCCGAGATCGTACCGGTTGACGATCCCGAACTTCTTCACCGTGTGCGCAGGCGTGCCGTCCTCCCAGTGCGGCCGCACCGCCAGCCCGGTATCCCACACGCCGTTTTTCAGTATATCCTTCATGTTCTGTACAAAAATTTCGTCCGCTCTGCTCATAACTTCCTCCGTACTGCTCCCTTTGTATTGCTCTCGGGCAAATGCCCGCAAGCGATATCATTATACCACGAAAAACGCCCGCCGTCAAGGCGGGCGAGGGGGATTGCGGGATTCTCCGAAAAGAATCTCGGCCGCTTTTTCCGAGTCGGTTTTTCCCTCCGGTCACCGGTTCAGTTTGGAGCCGAGCCAGATAATGACTTCCACCGGGATTCCGACGATAAAAATCAACCAGAGCTGATAGCCGAAAAATTGAAAATACAAAGCAAGAAGAAAGGTCCAGCATAAAAGAGAAAGGATCACCGTTTTATAAATCTTATACGAACGATCGCTGATCCAAGGCGGCCCTGCCGAACGGCGTCCGAGATACAGCAACACGACGCAGGAGGCGGGAAACGCCCACAGAAACGCCTGCCAGTAATTGATGTCCGCGCGGAGTTTCAGATACACAAATACCAGGGAAGCGACGAGAAAAACAACCGCAACCGTCAGACAAAGAATGATCACCCGCTCGCGCCCTTCCGCCACTTTCGCTTCCTCTGCCTTGTCCGCAATTTTTACCGCGGCATTTTCATGAACCAGATCATCCAAAGTGATTCCGTACAAAGCCGCCAGCTCTGTCAGCACCGAAATATCCGGCAGGGAATCCCCCGTTTCCCACTTGGAGACGGTTTTATCGGAATATTTGAGCTTTTCCGCAAGTTCGCTCTGGGTAAGTCCACGGCTTTTCCTGAGCTCCGTAAGGTTTTTTGCCACAATGGCTTTCACTCTGTTCTCCATAGTCTCAATCATAGCACATTTTGCCGGAAAAATCAAGCGTTTTCGGGGAATTCTACCGTCAGTAGAGTGGATTTCCCTTTCTCGAACGGCGCGAGAATCCGCCTCTCTCATAATTCTATACCGGTAGAAAATGATTATCCGCCCTCGCTCTTGATTTTTCCTCCCCGCCGAATTATACTATAAACAAGATAAAATTCCATGACACTCTTTGAGTTTTGTCATATTATTCTATTACTTTAATAAACACTCCATTACATTTCCGGCCAAATTCGGAAAATCTGGAGAAGCGAGGAAAAGCAAATGAATGTAACCATAGTCTGTGATGTGCTCGGCGCTCCCAACAACGGCACCACGATCGCCACGCTCAATCTCATCCGCCACCTGACGGACAAGGGCCACCAGGTCAACGTCGTGACTTCGGACACGGCGGCGGACACGAACGCAAACAACTACGTCGTGCCCTCCCTGTGGCTGGGCAGACTGGCCGATTCCATACTGAAAAAGAACGGCGTTTCCCTGGCGAAAGCCGACAAATGCGTGCTGACGGACGCCATCCGCGACGCGGACGTCGTACACATTCAGGTGCCTTTCCTGCTCGGAGCCGCCGGCACAAAAATCGCAAAAGAGATGAACAAACCCGTCACGGCGAGTTTTCATTGCCAGGCAGAAAACGTCACTTCTCACCTGGGCATGATGAATTTCCCGCCCGCGAACCACCTGACTTATAAAGTTTTCTACCGCAACGTATTCCGTTATATCGATAAAATTCACTACCCCACCCGTTTTATCCGAGAAGTGTTTGAACGGGAAGTAGGGCCGACGAACGGAGAAGTCATCTCCAACGGCGTCAACGATTCTTTCTTCCATATCCGACCTACGGAAGTCCCCGGGGAGAAATTCACCATTCTGTGCACAGGCAGATACAGCCGCGAAAAAGCGCAGGATTCCCTGCTGGAGGCCGTCGCCCGATCTGCACACCGGGAGAATATACGGGTTGTGTTGGCCGGCAACGGTCCGCGCAGGGAACATCTGGAAAAACTGGCGAAAAAGCTCAATGTGGACTGCACGCTCGCATTTTTCAGCCGCGAAGAACTGACCGGGCAAATCGCTTCCGCAGATCTGTATGTACACACCGCTCTGATCGAGATCGAAGCGATCTCCTGCATGGAGGCCATCGCAGGCGGACTGGTTCCCGTCATCTGCGATTCCGAGCGGAGCGCCACCCGCTTTTTCGCATTGGACCGGAATAATCTCTACCGCAAAAACGACGCGGAAGAGCTTGCCCGAAAAATCGATTTCTGGTATGAACATCCCCTTCTGAAAAGAGAATATTCGGAAAAATATGCCCGCATACGGGCCGAATTTTCCCAGGCCGCCTGTATGGACCGGATGGAACAAATGCTGCTCGACACCATCGGCGAGCACGAAAGGCGGGTGCTTTCATGAAACGCGTATATTATTACAGCGACGAGCTCAACGATGATTTCGCGGGGACAAAAATCCGCCGCAAACAACTGCCCGCCGATTACGATTATTTCCCGAAAAATCCCTTGCGGCACGCCTTCGGTTTTCTGCTCTACCGAGTCATTGCCACCCCCGTCGTCTTTCTGTATGAAAAACTTATACGTCGGGAAAAAATCGTAAACCGCAAACTCCTGAAAAAATACGGAAAAGACGGCTATTTTCTCTACGCCAACCACACTTCGGCGGTCGATGACGCTTTTACACCCACTCTCGCAGCCTTTCCCAAAAAAGCATACATCCTTGTAAACCCCGACGCGGTTTCCGTCCCCGTCGCCGGTAAACTGGTGGAACTGCTCGGCGGAGTGCCTTTGCCTACCGACCGGCACGGCATGCGGAATTTCCATGACGCCGTGCTCTCCCATGCCGAAAAAAAGCATTGCGTGATGATTTATCCCGAAGCGCATATCTGGCCCTACTACACGAAAATCCGCCCGTTCAAAGACGTATCTTTCCGCTATCCCGCCGAAACGGGGCAGCCGGTGTTCTGTTATACCACCACTTTCCGGAAAGCGAAATTTTTCCGACGTCCGCGCGCAACCGTCTATATCGACGGCCCGTTCTGGCCCGACAAAACGCTCGGCGTAAAGGAAAACCAGAAACGCCTGCGCGACCTTGTCTACGAAACCATGCAGCAGCGGAGCAAATTGTCCTCTTACGAATACGCTTCTTATATAAAAGTATCCCCCGAGTGCAGGATTCGCCTGCCGGCGGCTCAGCCGGTTCCTCAGCCTCCGGCGCCGTCTTCGCCGCAACCCTGCCCGCTCTCTGCAACCGTTTCCTCTCTTGCCGCTCCGGAGTTTGGCCCTTCGGACGCAGAAGAACCGATTCCGGAAGGGGCCGTATAAACGGTCGTAACCAAGTTATAAGCAAGTCACTTTATAAACGTCAGAAATCCCGCCCGCTCAAAAGAGCAGACGGGATTTTTTTCGTCTTGACTGTTGACGTTAACCTATCCGGCCGGAAAACGCCTTACGCGCGTTCAATTGCGGCATATACCTCCTGCAGACCGTCTGCCCCGGCATATTCTTCGATCCGGCCCGCGTCGGCCAGACGGGAAATTTCCGCGTCCAAAGGCATTTGGGAAAGGGCGGGAATGCCATACTCCTGCGCAATGGCCGCCGCTTTGCTCTCACCGAACACTTCGATCTTTCTGCCGCAATCGGGACAGGTCAGATAACTCATGTTCTCCACCAAACCGAGTACGGGCACATGCATCATGGCCGCCATATTCACCGCTTTCTCCACCACCATTTTGACGAGATCCTGCGGCGTGGTGACGATCACGATCCCCGCCAGAGGGATGCTCTGAAACACGGTCAGCGGAACGTCTCCCGTTCCGGGCGGCATATCGATGAAAAGCAGATCGAGGTCTTTCCAGGCGACGTCCGTCCAGAACTGCTGAACCGCCCCGGAAATCACCGGCCCGCGCCATACGACCGGCGTCGTTTCGTCTTCAAGCAGCAGATTCATGGACATCATCTGAATTCCCGAGGGGGTCAGCACGGGATTGATACCCGTTTCATCCCCCGTCGCCCGGCCGCTGATCCCGAACATTTTCGGCACGGACGGGCCCGTGACGTCGGCGTCCATAATCCCTACGGTTTTTCCCTGTTTTCTCGCATAAGAAGCCAGCAGGGAAGTGGTGAGCGATTTTCCCACCCCGCCTTTGCCGCTTACTACGGCAATGACTTTCCGGATGACCGAACCCGCATGCGGCTGTTTCAACAGACTTTCCGATTTCCGGGACGCGCAATCCGCGCTGCAACCGGAACAATCGTGCGTACAATTTTCCGACATATACTATCTCCTTGATTTTCAGACCGGAACATATTATACTCTTTTCCCCGCGTTTTGTCAACCCAAATACCCGGCAAAAACAAAAAGGACAAAACCGGACGCAAACCGGAAACCTCCGCCGCCGCGAAAAACGACGGGATTCCGCCTCCCGCGGAAAAACGACAAAAAATCCGCCTGAAAACGGTTGCATTCGGAGGAAAAATGGTGTATAATATATAAGCTGTGCTAGGTGGGGAGTCAGCGGCACCCTGTATCTGCAATCCGCTATAGCAGAACC
>DVMZ01000039.1 GCA_018714725.1 Candidatus Scatosoma pullistercoris | reverse complement strand
CGGTGTATTATATGGTGACGGCAGGCAAGACGACAGAGATCAAATCCCGTGAAGTGACGGTCTCTCAGCAGCACAACGTTGCCAACGGCGATTTTGTCATCACCAACAATAACGGATTCTATAACTGGATGCTGGATACGCCGGGCGGAAACGCAACGCTGGAAAAAGTGACTGAAAACGGCGTTCAGAAACCCAAGTTCAACATTTCCGGCGTGGGTAACGCATGGTATTCGTTGCAGTATATTTCTTCCTGCAACCTGAAAGAAGGGGAAACATATAAAATCACCGTCAACGCAAAATCTACGAACGGCAAGTCGGTTGCGTTCGGCTTTGAAGACGTCGGAAACAATTATGCGATGATGCAGGGTCTGACGGCATATACGCTCACCGATTCGTATGCCGACTACGTCAGCTATTATACGGCCGACTCCGATTACACCAACGCGAAAGCGGTGCTGTATTTCGGCTATATTCTCGAAGAGGACACCTCCGTCGCGTACGATCTGACGATCAATTCCATCAAGATCGAAAAAGTGGAGAAGTGCGGCGAAGTCACCTTCGAAGGGGTTGATGACGTCACGTTCTATGCGGAAACGGAAGAACTGAGAGAGTTCATCGCCAATCCGAAGGCAGGCGTCACGGCCGCTCAGGGCGAGACTGACCTCACCGACCGCATCACGGTGGTGGGCAACGTCGCCGAAGCGGTGATGGAACGCACCAATTTCACGATCGCTTACGTCGTGGAGAACGAGAACGGACCTTCGGCGATTGCTTATCGCACCGTCACCGTCCGCCTCAGCAAGGAATTCCCTTACAGCCTTGTCAACGGCAAGTTTGACGAAGACATCCGTTTCTGGACGCAGGACGTGAATGCGCAGAATCCGGGCAAAGCGACTTTTGAATGGGATGCCGGTGAAGCGAATGAGGGAGCGGCGAAAATCACCATCGAAAATCCTTCCACCGACGGCTGGCATATTCAGTTCCGTCAGGACGTCACGATGGAAGCGAATACCAACTATATCATCAAGATCCGCGCGAAGGCGAGCGTCGAACGTTCGATGACGCTGGAACTCAATGCGGACGCCAATTACTCCTATGCGATCAATCTCTCGACGGAATATACGGAGACGGAAATCTATTACACCGCTCCCGCGAACACGACGGGCTTCCGCTTCCTTCTCGGCGGCGGCGGTTCGGGCAACAACGGCAGCATCATCTGGATCGATTATGCGGAAATCACGCTGGATCCCGATCAGACGCAGTATGAATCCTGGCAGATGATGAACCCGAACTTTGATCAGGGTATGAGAAACTGGGGTTCGGAAGGCGCGACCTTCACGGAAGGCAAGGACGACAACGGTTCGTATGTCACCGCGACCTTTGCGGAGGACACGGGTGCCAACTGGAACATTCAGCTCCGTCAGGACGGCAAACAGTTCAAAGCGGGCACGACCTATAAGCTGATCATCAAGGCTTCTTCCACCGCCGAACGGGACGTGACGTTTGAAATCAATCCCAACAACGGCAACTGGAGCCAGAAGAGTTCCTTCCATTTCACCTCGGAAGTGCAGACGTTTGAATTCGAGTTCACGCCTACGGAAGACACGACGGGTTCGCGCGTCGGCATGCTTCTGGGCGGCAGCGGAATCGCGGGTTCCACGGTGAAGATTTATCAGTTCGAGATCGTTGAGGTTTCGGCGGCCGAATAAACCCGAATAAGGACTGAATCATGAAAATGACGAAAAAAATTCCGACATTACTGTTGGCGGCAAGTATGCTGATAGCGGGGTTGGGGAGCTGCGGGAAACCGTCGGCTTCCCAGAGCTCGGAGGACGCGGTGTATTCCAATCCTGTGTATTCCCCCGTGTTCGCGGATCCCTGCGTCATTGAGTATGAAGGCAAATACTATGCCTACGCCACCGAGGATTACGGTGAATGGAAGCCGAGCGACGATCCCCTCGAAAACGAGTCCAATAAGAAAATTGTGCCCATTCTCGAATCGGACGATCTCGTGCACTGGTATTTCAAAAACGCCGCGTTTGCCAGCCTGGGAAAACCGAGCTGGGGAACGATCGGGGCCAATGTCTGGGCGCCTGACGTCGTGCAGATCGGCGATACGTTTGTCATGTACTATGCGCTTTCGACCTGGGGCGATCCCGATCCGGGCATCGGCATCGCGACGGCCGAGCATCCGCTCGGTCCTTGGACGGACCAGGGAAAACTCTTTACGTCCACCGAGATCGGCGTGAACAATTCCATCGATCCGGCCGTTTTCCGCGGTCAGGACGGGAAACTGTATATGATCTGGGGCAGTTTCCGCGGCCTTTACGGCGTGGAGCTCACGGACGACGGACTTGCGTTGCAGGGCGGGCTGGAGTATGCCCGCGACAACAAGACGCTGGTGGCGGGGCTGGATACTTCGCAGGCTTTCAATCTGGCGACTTACGAAGCGCCGTATATCGTCTATAAAGACGGGTATTATTATTTGTTCGTATCCAGCGGTTCCTGCTGTGAGGGAAAAAGCTCGACCTACCATGTTCGCGTCGGCCGTTCGGAAAATCCGCTCGGGCCCTATTATGACGATCAGGGCAGGGATATGAAGGGCGAGAACCGCGGCGCGATTGTCGTGCAGGCCAGCGAAGATTTCGTTGGCGTAGGGCATAATGCCGTCATTCAGGATGACGCAGGCAACTGGTACATTCTGTATCACGGCTACGATACGCAGGAATATGAAACTTTCGGGAACACCAACCGGCGATCTCTTTTGATCGATAAGCTGGATTGGAGCGGGGATTTCCCCGAGACGGAGGGCAAAGTTGCCGGAAGAAGCGGTATGCCTGTGCCTGTCATCCGCTGAAAGCGGGAAGGGCTGCGGCGGATCTGTTGCAATAGTCTGCATTTTCGCCGCAGATCATTTTTATTCTTTCAATACACTAAAAATCAAAAAATAATTTTAAAAGGAAAGGGGTTATTATGAAAAAGAAATTTCTCAGCGGTCTGATGACTGTGGCGCTTGCCGGGATTATGGCTTTCGGCATTGCCGGCTGCGGCGGAAACAACGAAGAAAGTGAAAATACGACCGGAACGGTTTCTCTTGAACTCTGGACGCCGATCACGGGCGCCGATCTCACCGTGTTCAGCCGTATGATCACCAAGTTCAACCAGGAATATGAAGGAGAAATCTACGTCGATCATCAGTCAGACGTGCGTGAAACACACTACCGCAATCTGAAAAACAACATTCCGAACAACGGGCCGGATCTTGCAATCATCCATAGCCAGCTCGTCAAGAATTATGCGGAAAACGATTATATCGTGCCCATCGACAGTACATTCTTCACGAAAGAAACCATCGATCCCGCCGATTATCAGCAGAACGTCATGTCCACCCTGATCGCGGGGGAAGGGGAATACTACGGATTCCCCCTGGACGTGCATCCCATTGTTCTTTATTACAATAAGGCGATTGTCGGGGACAACGAATTGCCCACCAATTACAGCGAACTGATGGCGCTCGCTCAGAAACTGACCGACAAATCCAAGGGGATTTGGGGGCTTCCCATTTCCACACTTTGGCCGACGGAATTCACCTATACCACTGCGCTGTATCAGGCGGGCGGCTCCGAAATCGATACGGAGACGAGCATGCCGAAATTCAACACGGCGGAAGGCGCGGAAGCGGCGGAAAATCTTCGCGACATCATCTATAAGTACGAAGTGTCTCCCGCCAATTTGCAGACGGACGCCGATCTGGGCCTTTTCACGACGGGCAAGGCGGCGTTCCACATTCAGGGATGCTGGTCTCTGCTCGCTCTGGAAGAGGCGCTCGGCGACAATCTCGGCGTCATGAGCCTTTCGGGGATGCTCACGGACAATACGGACGAAACCAGCCGTCAGGTGATGGCCCGTTCGCACGTGTTCACAGTGGCCCGGACCAAACGCACGATCAGCCAGCGCAAGAAAGAAGCCATGGTTACCTTCATCAAATGGATGGGTGAAAATTCCGCAGAATGGTCGAGTGCGGGGCAAATTCCCGCGTTCAACGCAGCCCGTGAGACGGATACTTTCAAAAATGCGCCTTATGTGAGCGATTTCGGCGATCCCAGCATTTTTAGAACCGCGGCTTCCGCAACGTACTTTGAATCCGGTTATGAAACTGTGTTCCAGTATGTGACGACAATCATGACGAGTGCGGATTCCGATATTACGAAACTGTTGGCAGATGCAGAAGCCGAAGCCAAGAAAGCGGTGAATACGGAAATAAACGGCTGACGCCGTATGCGTTTATGTATGAGGTGAGGATCCTATGAAATCAGAAATCACAGATGTTTCCGAGAAGCCCGCACTCAGGAAACTGCAGCTGTTCAAACGGCAGTTTTCCGGGTTCCTGTTTGCGATTCCTTTCCTCGTGGTTTTCACCATGTTCTTTATCTATCCCTTTTTCAGCGGAATCGTACAGAGTTTTCAGAATAAAAAAGGGGAGTTCGTGTGGTTCCAGAATTATTATAACATTCTGTTTAATCAGGATTTTACCTATGCTGAGGATTTTTCGCGGGGACTTAAAAACACGTTGATTTTCGTGGTGTTTTCCGTTCCGTTGCTCATCGTCATTCCTCTTTTCATCGCCATTCTGCTGGACATCAAGCCCGCGGGATATAAAGTGTTCCGGGCGTTGCTGTTCATGCCCACCGTTTTTTCCATCTCGGCGGTCATCCTCATGTGGAAACGCGTTCTCGAAGTGGAGACGGGATTTATCAACGGGGTTCTGAAAGCGTTGAATCTGGAACAGATCAATTTTCTGGGCTCTCAGCCCTGGGCGTGGATTTCCCTGCTGGTCGTCACCGTCTGGTGGACGATGGGTACGAATATCGTCATTCTCGGGGCGGGGCTGAAAAATATCGACAAGGCTGTCTATGAGGCGGCGTCGATCGACGGGGCGTCTTATATCCGGACGGTGTTTTCGGTTACGTTGCCGTTGATGGGCGGACAGATTTTCGTCGTGCTGATCATGACCCTGCTCGCTTCGTTCAATGTTTACGGGCAGCCGAGAATGCTCACTTCCGGCGGTCCGAATCACAGCACCGAAGTTGTACTGATGGTTATCACGGAGAATTTGTTTGATCGTCCTTATGTGGCGGCGGCGATGGCATTGATGCTGGGCGCCATCATGATCGTCATCAGTCTGGGGCAGGCGGCCATTGCGCGCCGGAGGAGCAGTGATTGATATGGCACAGGCAGTGAAATCAAAACTTAATCTCGGCGAACGCCGCCGTAAAATCGTGGCTTTTATCCTGCTGACGCTCATCTGTCTGCTTTGTATCTTGCCGCTGTTGTGGGCGTTCGGCACTTCTTTCAAGAAAAATGCTCTGACTGACATTATGTCGATCATCCCGAAAGAGTTTTCTTTCAAAAATTATATCGATCTGTTTTCCAACGAGGACTCACCCGTGTTCCGCTGGCTGCTCAACAGCCTTGTGATTTCCGGGGTGCATACGGTGCTGTACATCATCATTGCCGCGCTGGCGGGCTTTGCTTTCGGCGTGGCTCAATGGAGAGGGCGCAACGTCGTGTTCGGGCTTCTGCTCGCCACGGCGATGATTCCCGGCATCATCAATCTTGTTCCATTGTATAAAATGATCGACTCCCTCGGGATCAAAGGTAATCCGCTGGCGCTGATTCTTCCCGGGCTCGGCGGGGTGCTGTACATGATGCTCATCCGTCAGTATTTCATGTCCGTTCCCAAAGAACTCATCGAGGCCGCTCAGCTGGAAGGCGCCGGCATGTTCCGGATTTTCCTGCAGATCGTGGTGCCGCTTTGCAGTTCGGTGTTCATGGTCGCGGCGATGATGACCTTTATCGGCAGCTGGAACGACTATCTCTGGCCGTCCATTGCATTGGCGGGGGTAGACAGCAAGTATCTCACTCTGCCGCTCGGAATAGAAAAGTTACTGGGCGACAACAATATTCAGTACGGCATGACCATGGCCGGCGCGATTACGTCCATGCTGCCCACCCTGATCGTGTATCTTTTCCTGCAAAACAAAGTAATCGAGAGCGTCGCCAACACCGGTTCAAAATCCTGACGGCGGCATATCGGAGAAATTTTTATGAATTTGAAGCACATCACCGTAACAGACGTCACAAACATCGGAGATCCCTTTGTATTGCGCGTCGACAACACTTATTATCTCTATGCGACTTCTTTCGTGGACGGGTTTTGTGTCCGTACGTCCACGGATCTCGTCCATTGGTCCGAGCCCCGGATGGCGTACACGATGGGGCCGCGCAGTTTCGGTTACACCGATTTCTGGGCACCCGAAGTCGTCTTTCATAACGGCCGTTATCTCATGCATTATACGGCGCGCCGCAAGGGGGACGATACGCTGCTGATCGGCGTGGCTGTCGCCGACCGGCCGGAAGGGCCGTTCGTCGACGTCACCGACGGGCCGATGTTCGATTTCGGCTATGCGGCGATCGACGGGCATGTATTCCGGGACGGAAAGGACAATTACCTCTTCTTTTCGAGGGACTGTTCTCAGCACATCGTAGACGGAATTCATGAGAGCCATATTCTCGCAATTCGTCTCGACGATTCTCTCACCCGCACGGTGGGAGA
>DVMZ01000038.1 GCA_018714725.1 Candidatus Scatosoma pullistercoris | reverse complement strand
CTCTGCCCATTCCGAAGGCGACGGAGAGCGAGGTCGGAAAGGGACGTACATATGTCTCGACGCAACAAAGCAGTATCCTCATCAATAACAATATCCAAAATAACGAAGTGCGGAAAAATCTGGCAAAACTGTTTGTCTATGAATTTCATACCAACGAGCAGATGGCGCAGTTCAATTCAATCACCGGGCTGCTCCGGCCGTATGCATATACGATCGGAAAAGAGACGGATTTTTGGAAAAATATGTCAACATATGCGCAGAGCTTGTACACCCTGTATACCGAAGACGCAAACACGACGTTGCTGTTCGGACAGACAAAACTTTCTGTATCGGATCTCAAATACGATCTGGACGACTGGACTTTTGTCTCCCGGGTCGGAAACAATACTTATGCGAATCCTATTAAAAATTTCTACCAGAACGGCAGCCTGACTGCGGCGGATTATTTCAAAGGGTTGACGGCTGCGCAAAAATAAAAACAAAGGGGGTGCGCCCTTGGTCGGCAAGGAAAAGAAAAAGAAATCTTTCGGGATGTTCGGGACAAAGGCGAAAATCTTTTACGGACTGATGTTGATTTTTCCGGTGATACAATTTTCGTTTTTCTATCTCGGCGTCAATTTCAATTCCGTCGTGCTCGCGTTTCAGAAATACGAACTGATTGACGGAAAACTGGAGCTGGTTTCCGCCGGCATGAAAAATTTTTCCGACTTTTTCCGGTGGCTCAGAGACGGAACCGCGTTCGGATATCTTTTGAAAAACACGCTGATCATTTATGCGATCGGCTTGGTTATCGGCTTGGGCGGAGGACTGTGTTTTTCGTTTTATATCTATAAACGCAAGCCGGGCAGCAAACTTTTTCGTCTCATCCTGTTCCTTCCGTCCATTCTGTCCGCGATCGTGCTTTCCCTGATGTGGGATAAATTCCTCAACGACGGCGTGATCAACATCGTCCGTGATTTGTTCAATCGTCCGGAATTGCACGACTTGCGCTATACGGCGAAAAGTCAGTTCGCCATGGTGGCGGCGTTCACCGTATTGATGGGCTTCGGCAGCAGTGTGCTGCTCTTTACCGGGACTATGGATCAGATCGACGAAAGCGTGACGGAATACGCACAGATCGACGGCTGCACTCCCTTTCGGGAATTTTTCAGCGTAACATTGCCCATCGTGTTTCCCACGGTACGGACTTTTATCGTGCTCGGCGTCGGTCAGATTTTCATCAATCAGGCCTATATGCTCAATTTTTATTCTTTGGGGGACAGCGGCGACGCGGCAGCTCCGTACAGTATTTTCGGGTATTTCCTCTTCCGGGAAATGTACAATCCGAATGCGACGATGGCGAGTTATCCGTATATGGCGGCTTGCGGCGTCATATTGACGCTTTTCTCCGCGCCGATTACCTTCGGGGTGAAATATCTTCTGGAACGGTTCGGGCCGAAGGAGGATTAGACGATGAAATTTTCAGTCGGGATTCCGAACGGACGCACAGCCGGACAGGGGCGTATGCGGCGCAGGAAAAGGCGCCTCGGTCCGTTCGATTGTATTTTGCTCGCTTTGCTGCTGTTATTTTCGGCTGTGTTGATGATTGTGCTCATTTGGAGTGCGATCACCTCTCTGACCAACGGGAACGCTTATGAGCTGGAGGGAATGAAATACGGATTCCCCGTTGAGTATTTTACCTTTGAAAATTATAAAACGGCTTACCTCCATCTGAAAATCACGTTGTATTCGGCGGCGGGGAGCGTGGAAGTCTATACGCCGCAGCTTTTTCTCAATTCGCTGGTGTATGCGGCGGGAAGCGCGTTGCTGATCTCGTTCGTTACCTGCACGGTCGCTTATCTTACTTCCAAATATCCATTCAAGCCGAGCAAGATTATTTATAACGTCGTGCTCATCGTCATGATCGTGCCTATCGTGGGCGAACTTCCGTCCATGACGCAGATGCTGACGCGGGTGGGGCTGTACGACAATCTCTTCGGCCTGCTCCTGATGCGCGCGAGTTTCACCAATATGTATTTTCTTGTGTTTTATGCATATTTCAAAGGCATTCCCTGGTCTTACGGGGAGAGCGCGTTCATCGACGGCGCGGGGCATCTCCGCGTGTATCTGCGCATCGTGATGCCGCTGGCTAAATCGATATTTCTCACCGTGTTTCTCCTGAATTTTATCGTGTTCTGGAACGAATACCAGATCCCCATGGTGTTGCTTCCTTCCATGCCTACGATCGCGCAGGGGGTGTACTCGGTACGGTTGAGTTTCGACAGCGCGCTGGCCTATACGCCGTCCAAAATCGCCGTCGGGGTTCTGGCCTGCATACCGATTCTTGTGATATTTTGCGCTTTTAACAGACGTCTGATGGGGAATCTTTCCGTCGGCGGGCTGAAAGGCTGAGAGCGAGGAGGAGATATGACAATACGAAAAACGTTGATTTCGGCGGCTCTTTCGCTGGTTGTCGCGGCCGCGGCAGCGGGGATAGCCGGAATTTCCGCTTCGGCGACCATTTATACGGCCGAAGAGATATTTTCTTTCCGGAATATTGCCGGGTACAGCACTCAGGCGCTGGACAGCGCCAATCGCCCGGCGCTTGCCGTCAATACGGGGAGCGGGGGAGAAATTGTCGTGAACGGGGAGCTTTCGGGGGATTTTTCCTGGGAAATCGGCAGTGAGAATATCAGTGCCTACGCCCTTGTCTTCACCGATGTGGACAACGGAGATATGCTGACCGTGGAAGTGCGGGCGGCGGGTACGAAACTGGTGGTTTCGGCGGAATATACGTCGGAAGAGGATACCGTCGTTCTGTCCTCCGTTACGGCGCAGGGCGGACTGACGGCAGAGTATATGTTTTCTCCTGCGGAAATGTCCCTCGGCGTCGGGGATGCACAGGGGAACGTCTTTGAACTGACCGACGCCCTGACGGCGGGGCTTCCGTACGGATTTGAGAATTATCGGGTGCGCCTGAAAGTGGAGGCGGCGTCCGGAGAGGGAAGGGTGAATATCTATTCCCTTTGCGGTTATGATTGTGTGACCCGCGCCATGTACGACCGTTCAGAGTTCGCTCCTTCCGTCTATGTCCGGGCGGATACTTATGCGTTTGCGGGGGAGACGTTTTCGCTTCCTCTGCCCAAGGCTTCCGTGCTCGGCGGAGAACGCGTGAGCGATATTTCCGCCGTTGTATATGAAAACGGCGAAGAGAGGGC
>DVMZ01000037.1 GCA_018714725.1 Candidatus Scatosoma pullistercoris | reverse complement strand
TCACTTTCAGCTCCTGCGTAACATCGGGATTTGACGTAGTCGCCTGATAATCTACCCCGACCAACCAATTGCGGACGGCCGTCTCCTCCACGATGATCTCCACTTCCGGAGCAATGTCGCTCGGCTCGGTTTCATAATAGGTGCGCTCATCGTCAAACTCCGGAGAAATTTCCCCGACCGTAACCGCAGTCTGACAGACGTCGCCGCTTTCGCTGTACGCCGTGACAGTGGCCGTTCCTTTACCCGCAGCAATGACTTTCACCGTCGCCTTCCCGTCTGCCGTCTCCACCGCTTTCCCGGATGCCACAAATGCCACAGCCGGATCGGAAGACGCAAAGTAAACTTTGCCCTCGCCCGATGCGGTCACGGTAAGTTCTTTTTCTGACGTCGAACCGTCAAGGGAAATCCCCTCACCCGCCGTCAGGGCATTCTGCGCGGCCGACGCCCCGTTTACGGTGACAAGGATCTGTTTCTGCAGCCCCGATTGAGTCCCGACGCTGACATATGCCGTGCCTTCCGAAATTCCCACCAGTTTTCCGACGCCGTTCACGGTGACCACCGACGGATCGGAAGAACGGAACGTAAGGCGATCGTTGCGGCGCAGCCCCTCTGCCGTCACCGGAATCGTCGCATTCGGCTGAGCAGATCCGGAACTTTGATTCCATGTGATTCCCGAAGAAGACGTCCAGAGAGTTCCCGTCACTTCCATCTTTTCCGGAACGGTCAGCGCCGCGGATTCATTCGCCTTGCTCGTATCGGGATACACTGTTACGACAATTTCCTTTACGACGTCATTGCCGTCGTAAAGAGTGCTCTGCGCATATACGCGGATCGTAGTCTGTCCCACGTTTTTCGCGGTGACCTTTCCCTTATAGACCGTAGCGATGCTCGAATCGTCGGATGACCAGATAAGAGGATCGTTGGTGTCCTCGGGCGCACTCGTCGCTTCGATCGTATAAACCGAACCGGCACGGAGCGCCAACGATTCATCCGAAAGCCGGATCTCCGTCACGGGAATAACCGGCGTATAGTTTTTGTCGTCTCCGGGAATGGCACTGAAAATCTGTGTAAGCGGAACGTCCCGGTAAAACTCATTCGCACGCATCATCGCGCCGATGGCTTCGGGACGGTAAGCCTCGCCCGTATTCCGGTCAATCAGGGCAAACTGGTCATTCGTCGTCCCGCCCCCCCACAGGCCGTTGCCCATGCTTCCGTTATCCCAAATACAGCCCACCATATTGGTCTGACTCATGTATGCGATCATCGTCTCAAAGTAGTAGGCACAGGCCTGCTCTCCGAACTCATTGATTCCGTCCTGTTTACCTGCGCCGAATTCCCCGAACCAGATGGGAATGCCCTGCGACGTAAAACCGTCGAGAATCTTCTGAATCTGACTGGCATAAGCCCGGGCCTTTGCGCGAGAATACTCGCCCGAAGGCGGATTGGTCAGACCGAGCTGCTGATCGTAATCATGGATCTGGAACATAAACTTATTCGTTGCATTGTAGGGATCTTCGGGAAATCTGAATCCGTTTGATTTGTCGGTAGAGGTGTTGATATTGGTATATCGACCGCCGACAATCAGCCAACGGTGGACATTGTTGCTCCCCGTTTCCCGAACGGCATCCGTAAACAGCTGATTGAGCGTCACAATGGCCGCCGTATCCCGTTTGAGACCGGTTGCCGTGGCATCGTTGCCCGCCACTTCGTTCATCGCCTCAAACAGCAAGTGCTCGTCATAGTCCTTAAAACGTTCCGCAATCTGTTTCCAGGCGCTGTAATAACGATCCTGGCACTGCTGCCACTTTTCCGGATCGCCGCTCGGATAGGAAGCCATAACCCCTTCGCTGATCCAGCCGCTTGCCGCACCGCCGTCGTGGTGCATGTTAATAGCCACATACATGCCCTCGTCAATGATATAATCCACAACGTCCTGTACACGATCCAGCAATCCGGAATCCACCGTATAAGGCTCGCTCCGGCCTATGTAATTATTCCATGTCACGGGAAGCCGTATGGTATTGAAGCCGAGGTCGTGCACTTTCCGGAAGAATTCCCGGGTCGCCTTAGGATTGCCCCAACCCGATTCGCCTCCGCCGGAATCAAATCGGTTTCCGTAATTCCAGCCGACGCCCATTTCCGCAACCATTTCATCCGCCGAAAGTTCGCGGAAACTCATCGCCGTATTTCCCGCCGCATCGGTCGTCTCCGCCGCGGCGTTCAGAGCGATCGCCGACCAAGGCAGTAGCGTGAGCGCAAAAAATGCCCCCAAAAACAAATTTCTGATTCTTTTCAGCATAGTAGTCTCCTTCTATTTTATTGAGCGGCAGGCCACTTGATGGCTGCCTGTTCCGCGCTGTAAGCCACGCATTCGTCATATCCGTTGCGCTTGCAAATGTCAATCATATCGCTGACGTATTTTTCAAACGCGACATCGTTCGGGGCTTTGATTGCCTGCCAGGTGTACTGTTTGAGATAAAAGATCACCTGATTCCACTGTACGTCGAGAGACGCGGAGCGGGTAGGCGCTATATAACTGGACGCCGGAATAATCGAATAATTCTGTTCGTCCATGTAACTCTGCATATCAAAACAGCCCGTCTGAGCGCGCCAGTCTTCTTCAATAGCGCTCACTTCGCGGTTCTGTTCGCTCCGCCAGTACTCGTAATTGAACTTTTCGCCATTGGAATCCGGATTAATGGCATCCAGCGACCAGATAATGTTATTGATCTGCAATTTTCCGTCGTCAAACGTTCCCGTGAGGTCATAAGTCTTACCCGTATACGGAGAAGTCCAGCTATGCCCCACCTGACTGAGATTGGGATCGGCATAAGACTGAGCGCCGAAATCGGTAAAATACATATAGCCGTCCTCATCATAATCCCAATGAACGCCCTGCAGTCCGTACCAAATGGTCATTGCCCCTTCCGGCGAAGCGCACCAGTCGATAATCTGCATGCAAAGTTCCGGATACGCCGTTTTGGATCCGATTGACCAGACCCTTTCCCCGCCGCTTTCATTGAGTCCGTAAACGATATTGGTCGCGTTTTCGGGCACAAGGGACAACATTGCTTTCCCCTCTTCCAGATGTTCCTTAGTATTATAGAGATCCCTGCCCGAAAAATCGAAAATGGACATAAAGACGCCGCCGTTAGCCACTTTTGCAGCCATGGCATCCCAGTTGTTCGTGGTAGAATCGGGATCCAGCAGGCCTGCCTGATACAGCTTGTTATGGAATTTTAACGATTCGAGATACGGGCCGTTTTCTTCCAGCGCACCGTGAAAAACGCCGTTGACCGCGTCATACAACCCGATTTCAAATTCGTCGTATCCATAATACGCCGAAGCAAACGATTTGATATTCATGACCATATTGCCGTCCCAGTCACTGAACAGAGAGGTTGCATACGTCGGATTCCCGGCCTCGTCTGTAGGGCAGATCTCTTTCATCGCTACCATCAGATCAAAATAATCGTCCAGGTCCTTGATTTCCGGATAGCCGAGCTGTTTATAAAGATCCCACCGCACATCCCAGGAATAAAAGAACGACGCATGATCGGCCCGTTCTCCCTCCGCCGTTTCTCCCGAAGCGACGACATCATGGCCTATCCCGTAAATATGATTGTAAACATCTTCCGGTCCCAAAGAAGCATTGAGGGTCCGGTTTGCTTCGAGCGCGGCAGGAAAATACTTTTTGAGATTGGTTCCGTAAAGTTCGAGCAGCTGCATATCGTCGTCCCAGGCGCGAAGCAGTTTCCTGGCGATAGCTTTCTGATACTGAGCCCCGTTGCTGCCCCAAATGATAATATCGCCGAGAGATCCCGTTTCCAGCAAAGTGTCGTAAGTGCCTTCGGAATTGGCAATGATATTCAGCCGGACGTTGAACTTATCTTCCAGCAACGTGCGGCAGAATCCCAGTTGCTCGTCGCTGTGATTTGCGAGCTGACTGTACACCGTCAGCGTAATGACATCTCCCCCTCCGCCGCCGGTACAACCGCTCAGCAACAGAGCGCCGCTGAACCCCGCCAGAGCGAGAGAGCATGCCCGCAATGTGTTTTTTTTCATCTATTATTCCTCCATATCTTTTTGTTCTTTCCGCATTTGTCAATTCCGTCAGCCCTTAACCGCCCCCATCATGATTCCGCTGATAAAATATCTCTGCATGAACGGGTAAACCAGTACTATCGGCAAAATGGAAACGACGGACACCGTGTACTGAACCACTTTCTGATTCAGATTTGCAAGATTTCCCGACAATCCCGACCCCATGAGTTGTTCCAGATTATTCGATTGCGTCAGATAAATATACAACCGATGCTGCAATGTAAACAAACGGGGAGAAGTGGCCATCAGTACCAG
>DVMZ01000036.1 GCA_018714725.1 Candidatus Scatosoma pullistercoris | reverse complement strand
GAGACACATTGAAACGGCGAACGGCGGCAGGAACGCCGGAATTAAAAGAATATTGAACAACTGCTTGACGAAAGCGAGCGATTTGTGATATAGTATTCATAGAGTAACAGCCTCGTTTGTTTGGTTTTTTTGTGGTGATTAAACTATATCACAAACTTCTTGGCTTGTTACTCTTTTTTTATCATCTTTGTCTCATATCTATTGTAATCATACAAAAAGACAGAAAAATTTTTTCAGAGCATATTGACGGGAGACCGTTGCTGTGCTATACTGAATAAAGGCGGATTTCATACTCAGAATGCAGGGTTGGTGCCTGATGATTTGGGGACGGACTCAATAAAACGGAATCGGACCGATGCTGCCCGGAAACGGCGGTCGGGTACAGCCGGGAGAGGAGCGGGCGGCCGGAACGTTGCCGTACGGAATACGGGGTGAGGAAAACGCGTCCGGCCGGCAGGCCGGAGAGAAAAGGAGAGAGGGACGGATATGAAAATATTGTTTTTTGATCTGGATACCGTAAGAGCGGATCATCTGGGGTGTTACGGTTACGGAAGGGCAACTTCGCCGAATATCGACGAAATTGCCGGTTCCGGGGTGCGGTTTGACAATTATTATTGTCCCAACGCGCCCTGCCTTCCTTCCAGGGCGTCTCTGGTGAGCGGACAATACGGCATCATCAACGGCGTGGTCGGACACGGCGGAACGGCGGCAGACATGCGCCTGGAAGGGGCCGGCCGGGGCTTCCATTCGGCTTTTTCGAGAAACAATCTCTTTTTGCAGTTCCGCAAAGCGGGGTATCATACCGCTTCGGTCAGCACGTTTGCCGAGCGGCATTCTGCCTGGTGGTTTTATGCCGGATTCAACGAATGTTACAACGTCGGCAAAGGGGGACTGGAATCGGCGGAAGAGGTGATGCCGGTGGTCAGGAAGTGGCTGAACGATCACGGGCGGGAGGACAACTGGCTGCTGCATGTGAATTTGTGGGACGCGCATACCCCCTATCGCATGCCGCCGGAACGGGAAAATATATTTGCGGACGAGCCGCTCTCCGACGACTGGATTGATGAAGAGGTGTTCCGCAATCACCGAAATCATATCGGCCCGCACAGCGTAAGGGAAATCGCGATGTGGGACGACCGTGTAAATCCGAACTATCCGAGACATCCGGGAAAATTGGAAAATCTGGCGCAGGTGAAAAACTTCATCGACCTGTACGATTGCGGGATCCGGTATATGGACGAGTGTATCGGGGAGATTCTGCAGATTCTGAAAGCGCAGGGGACGGCTCCGGACGACCTGGCGGTGATCGTGACGAGCGATCACGGGGAAAACATGGGAGAACTGGGAATTTACGGAGAACACGCGACGGCGGATCAACCGACTTGCCGCATCCCGATGATCATCCGGTGGCCGGGTATGCAATCCGGTATTGTCAGCCGAAGTTTTCATACCAATGTGGATCTGTTGCCCACGGTCTGCGATCTGCTCGGCACCGGGAAATCGCCCCTCTATGACGGAGAAAGCTATTGCGAAACCCTGAAAAACGGCACGGAAACGGGTGCGGACAGCGTCGTGCTCACGCAGTGCGCGCATGTGCTGCAACGTTCGGCGAGATTTGACCGGTATTTATATATACGCACTGTCTACGGAGGCGGGCATATGTTTGACGAGGAAATGCTTTTCGACGTCAAAAACGACCCGCACGAACAGGTGAATCTTGCGCCGGAACGTCCCGATCTCGTGGACAAAGGGGCGCGCATTGTGTACAACTGGCAGAATAAATATATGGAGAAATCCCCGTATCAGGTGGATCCGATGTGGACGGTGCTCAGAGAGGGCGGGCCGGAACACGCCCCGCGCGCGCAGCTGGAAAAATATGCGGAACGCCTGGAAGCGACGGGCAGGGACCGCAAGGCGTATGAAGAACGCTATCATCTGAACGGAAAGTAAGCGGCGGAATTGCCGGAATGAGGCCGTCCGTCTATTGCTCCGCTCTTTCTTCGCCTTTTTTCAAAGGAGGGGCCGAATTGCGTTGATCGCATACCTGCTGCCCTGATTTCGGAATAGACAGAAGACGAATGTCGTCTGTTGAAAAAGACAAAGACCGGAGGAAAGGGGAAGGGTATGCCGGGCGGCATTTGCGGAGCCGGAGGAAAGTGTATGCGTCATGTGAGTCTTTTGATCAAACCTGCGTCCAGCCTTTGCAACATGCGTTGCAGGTATTGTTTTTACGCCGACGTATCGGAACACCGCACGGTGAAGAATTACGGAGTGATGACGCCGGAATTGCAGGAAAAAATGGTGGAAAACGCTTTCCGGACGGCAACGGAGAGCGTTTCTTTTGCCTTTCAGGGCGGGGAGCCTACTTTGGCGGGGCTGGAATATTTCCGGCGGCATGTCCGGCTTTGTAAGAAGTATCAGAAGCCGGGAATCCGGGTTTCGCGGTCCGTTCAGACGAACGGGCTGTTGCTCGATGATGAATGGGCGGCTTTTTTTGCGGAAAATCAATTTCTGGTAGGGCTTTCGCTGGACGGGCCGAAGGAGATTCACGACGCAAACCGTATGGACGCGGCGGGAAAGGGAACTTTTCCGGCGGTTATGGAGGCGGGAAGATTGCTGAAAAAGCACGGGGTGCCGTTCAACATTCTGTGCGTAGTGGACAATACGGTGGCGCGCAACGCCAATCAGGTGCTCAACTTTTTTTTGCAAAACGGATTTTTTTACCTGCAATTTATTCCCTGTCTGGACGAATTGGATTTTAACGGGGAAACGGAGCCGCGGCTTTCCGCGCAGGCGTATCTCAGATTTTTGCTGACGAGCGTCAGAAAATATGTCTCCTGTTTCCGGAAGGGGACGTTTCTGAGCATACGCAATCTCGATAATTATGTCGGCATGCTGTTGAATCTTCCCCCGGAAAGCTGTGCCATGAACGGAAGATGTTCGGCTTATTTTGTCGTGGAAGGAGACGGCAGCGTATATCCTTGCGATTTTTATGTGCTGGATCGTTATAAAATGGGCAATGTTGCGGAACAGTCCTTTCAGGAGATGTACGATTCCGAATTGTGCCGGAAATTTGTGGCCGAATCCCTTTGGGTGGACCCGGCTTGCAAACAATGCCCCTGGTATGCGCTCTGCCGCGGCGGTTGCAGGAGAGAACGCGAACCGTTCCGGGAAGGAAAGCCCGGGTTGAACAGGTTTTGTGAAACTTATCGGAAGTTTTTTGAACAGGCCGTTCCTCAGTTGGAATATGTCGCGGCCGAACTTCGGAGACGGTCGGGCGGGGGAGCGTGTCGTGAAGGCCGGTCGATGTGAAAAGAGAAAGAAAAATGACGAGGCGGGAGGTGCTTTTTTCACGGTTCGCGGACAGGGAAGGTTGCGTTGACGGAAAAAGTTTTTCGGGCCCGGAAACAAATCAATCGGCAAAAACAGCCGTCCGGTTTCATAAACGAAACCGGACGGCTGTTTTTTGCAGTCGTTGATGAGGATCGGACGGCGTTTTCTTTCCTTCGGGAAGAGTCTGCCGGAATCAGGCAAGGACTTTGGGCAGCACCAGAATGCAGATGACGAGGACGCCGAGCGCGATCCGGTACCAGCCGAAAGGTTTGAAACTGTGCTTTTTGACGAAGCTCATCAGAAATCCGATGGCGAGCAGGGAGACGGCGAACGCAACGGCAGAGCCGAGCAGGAGCGCGAATACCTCCGCGCCCGAAAATCCGCCGTTTTCCAGAATGAATTTCAGAATTTTGATGAAACTCGCCCCGAACATGACGGGAACGGACAGGAAAAAGGTGAATTCGGCGGCGGCGGGGCGGGCCACGCCGATGAGAATGGCGCCGAGAATGGTCACGCCCGAACGGGAAGTCCCGGGAATGAGGGACAGCACCTGAAAGGCGCCGATGATCAGCGCGGTTTTCCAGTCGATTTCGTCGGTGGTCTGTACCCGGAACACCCGGTTTTTGTTTTTGTCTTCGACGACGAGGAATGCGATCCCGTACAGGATGAGCATGGCCGCGATGACGAGCGGGGTATGCAGGTGTTCTTCCAGAAAGTCGTCGAACAGGATGCCCACCACGCCCGCCGGAATGCAGGCGACGATGATTTTTCCCCAAAGCCGGAGGATGCTTTTTTGCACGACCGGTTGCGTTTTGTCCTTCCGCTGAAAGGGGAAAAGTTTATTCCAGAACAGCACGACCACGGCGAGGATGGCGCCGAGCTGAATGACTACGTTGAACATCTCCTTGAAGGCGTCGCTCTGTTGCAGGGGCAGGAATGCGTCCGCGAGGATCAAATGCCCGGTGCTGGAAACCGGAAGCCATTCCGTGATGCCTTCCACGATGCCGAAAAGAATAATTTTAAGGATTTCCGCAATATCCATGAATGAGTCTCCCGATCAATTTTCAGGGTTTTAGGGGACTTTTCCGTTTTCCGGAAAATCGTGACGGCGGCGAGACAGCCGCCGTCAGCAGTCAAATTATAACATGAAATAGGGGTTCTGTCCACAAAATTCGGGATATTTTCCAAAAAATGCGAAAAAAAATGCATAGAAAGTATTGCAATCGGGGGGAAGATGTGTTATAATATCCTTGTATTCAAAATAGCAACTGCAAACGTCAACGGTTTTGAATTGCTCTTGCAAGGACGGGATCGGCTCGTTTTTGGTTCTTATTCGGGGTACAAAAAATTTTAATTTATTCAACGGAGGTACCCGAAATGAGTCAAGGTACGGTCAAATGGTTCAATGCAGAGAAAGGCTATGGCTTTATCGCCAACGACGAGGGTGGAGACGACGTGTTCGTGCATTATTCCGCGATTCAGGCGGAGGGCTATAAGAGCCTGAAAGAGGGACAGAAGGTTTCTTTTGAAACGGAAACCGATCCCAAAAATCCCAACAAGCTCCGCGCCGTAAACGTCTGCGCGCTGTAAGTTCCGGATGCAGAAGTGCTTTGGGGTAAGACGCTTTTTTGTCTGGGACGGAAAGCACTTGCGAATCAGAAAAGAAATTTTTCAACCGCACTTGCCCGGTCGGACGGTGCGGTCTTTTTTTGCTCGCTTTGTAATCGATCGGTCAAAAGTCGCGGAAATCCCGGCTCTTTTCGGGACGCGGTATGACTTCGGCGGAAATTTCCGATAATAGCATACGGGGAACAGAATTTTATGCGTGAAAAAATTGTCCGGATTCCGGAACTGAAAACCGAAAGTACGCCGGAGGCGGAAAAAACCG
>DVMZ01000035.1 GCA_018714725.1 Candidatus Scatosoma pullistercoris | reverse complement strand
CGCGACATCGATTATCAACAGATCAAGGGGCTCCGGCTGGAAGCCAGGGAAAAGCTCAACCGCATCCGTCCGCTCAATTTGGGCCAAGCGGGCAGAATTCCCGGGGTCAACCCCGCGGACGTCTCCGTGCTGATGGTTTATCTTGCCGCGGGAAAAGCCTGAAACCTTCCCGGATAACAAAAAACTGTTCACTATCCCACAACAACAGCCGCGGGCACCGGTTTTCCGGCGCCCGCGGCTGTTCGATTTGGCTGTCTATGACTTTGACACTCTCTCCGTTTTTCGTTTTTTAATCGGATGCGCCGTCGTATTTTTCATACAGCACATAGGTCACCGTCTCTCCCCGGTATCGCGCTTTTTCCCGCATAACCTCCCGATAATTGTCCCGTTTGAGTTCTTCCGGCCAGTGCTTCCAAAGTTTCAGAACGACAAAATCCGCCTCCCCGTCTTTAAGATACCGGTCCATCTCCTCTTCCATTTCCGGTTTGGGAATGTTCAGTTTGCAGAAATACCTGAATTCCGGCACCCGGTCGGCCGCCAGATAAAATCCCCCGTCCAGAAAGCCGTAATTCAAGATGACGGGCTCCTCTTTTTCCGCGATCTTCTCTGCAAAACGGTATTGCACCGTCTCCTCTTTTCCCTTAAAAATATACCAGAAATTCCCGTTTATGCCCATAAACAACAGGCAGAATGCGGTCACTGCCGCACAAATCCCGCTCACCGCCACTCTGCGCTGTACTTTTGACAAAAGCGGCCCTTTCTCCCGGACTCGTTTTTCAAAATATTTCGCCACAATCACATAGCCGAACACGGAAAACACGGCGAGGGGCAATCCGTAATATCGATAAGACCGGCCTCCCATATACAGAAACAATGCCGTGACGGCGGAAAGGATCAGCAAAAACATTCCTTCTTCCGCATACACGCCGCCCTTTTTCCGGTTCCGTGCAAATCCGGCAATTCCCAACAGGACAAAACTATTGTAATGAATGTTGGCGCCCAGCGTAATCAAAAGATTGCCCGCCCCTTTCACCAGGCATACCAGAAAATGATCGCTTCCGCGGTACAGAAAAAGATTGTCCCAAAGATAGACTTGCAGCCAATCCCCCACCGCATGATTGGCCGCAAAATATACAAACGGCGGCAAAGTTACGACGAGTACGCCGCAGAAAATGCACAAAATGCCCGTTCCGGGCTCCTTCCGTTTAAGCCCCTTAATCGCGCGACAGAGAACGAAAATATACCATCCGACAAAAAACCCGACGAGAGTGAATTTCGCCCAAAATAGTACCCCCCCCCCGGCTCCTGCGAGGAAATAATCGACCGGTCGGAACCCGCCTTCCCGAATCCGTTTCAGCGTCAGATATACAACCCATGAAAAAATCGGAAGCGCAAATTCTTCCACGCTGTCTCCCGTCGAAAACGCGAAAGAAAAATACACGGTCGCCCCCACCAGGGCAGCGATCGCCGCGCGGATTTTCAGATTTTCAATCCCGTAGAGGCAAAGGATTTTGGAGACCGACCAAAGAAAAAAGAAAGCCGCCGCAATCTCCGCCAGCCACACGCCGAAAAAGGAATCCCCGCTGATCAGCGCGCAGAGCGCGTGCAGAAAATAGACATACGGCCCTTTCTGTTCGTAGAGATCCCGATAGGGAACTTTTCCTTCCAGAATCCCCTTTCCCACCGTCAGAAAGCAGTTGGGGTCCACCCAGTCATTGATGGGATAGAGGGGCGAACACTCGGAAGAAAACAGGAGGGTCAGCACGGCAACCGCCAACAGAACGGGAAAAATCAGATAATTGTTTTTTGTCTTTTCATCGGACATAATCGTCTGTTCTCCGTAAAAAACGCAAAGGGAAACTCCCGCAGAAATTTCAGACAACGGCCCGAAATCACAGATTGATTTTGTCGGCCACGATATATTTCGGCCGGTTCTGCACCTCCGAATACACCATGGAAAGATAGACATTGGAAAGTCCGTGACAGCACAGAATAAGCCCGGCCGCCAGACCCAGGGAAGGGAATAACCACGCCGTCAGTCCCCCGAACGCCACTTTGCAACAGGCGAGGACGATAAAGACGATATACGTCAGCAGGCTGAGGCCGCAAAGCGCGCCCCCCAGCTTGATCGGCAACGTGAGCGGATAGCTGGAATTGGGAAACACGCCGCTTTCCGCCAGTTTCACCATCTTTTTCAGGGTGTAATGCGTTTCCCCCGCCACCCGTTCGGGGCGATCGAACTCGACAATCGTCTGCCGGAATCCCACCCAGGTCGTCTGAGCGCGGAGCAGGCGATCATGCTCGCCCATTGAAAGAATCGCGTCCACCACTTTCCGATCGTACAGTTTGAAATCCCCGACGTCGACGGGCATGTCCAAAGAGGTGATCTTGCGCATGAAGCGATAAAACAGCGAAGCGGTGGCCTTTTTGAAAACCGTCTCCCCCTTTCTCTTGCGGCGTTTGCCGTGCACGACGTCAAACCCCTCTTTCCATTTTGCGATCATTTCCATCGCCACTTCGGGCGGATCCTGCAAATCGGCGTCCATGGCGATCACGGCCCTGCCCTTCGACTCCGTCAGCCCGCACAAAAGCGCCGCCTGCTGTCCGAAATTCCGCGAAAAATTACACACTTTCACCCGCTTGTCCTTTTCCGCCAATGCTTTCAGAATTTCCTTCGTCGAATCCCTGCTGCCATCGTTTACAAAAATCATCTCGAAATCTTCGCCCAAAGTTTCCATCAGCGGAGTCACTTTTTCATAGAAGAGCGGCAAAGATTTTTCCTCGTTATAAGCCGGTATCACCAGCGAGTATTCAGGCATTTTTCTTCTCCCCGTCGTTATTGAATCCATTATACAATCTTTTCTCCCGTCTGTCAACAATCCCGGTGCACTTTGCCGAATTTACATGTATGATTACAATAGATATGAGACAAAGATGATAAAAAAAGAGTAACAAGCCAAGAAGTTTGTGA
>DVMZ01000034.1 GCA_018714725.1 Candidatus Scatosoma pullistercoris | reverse complement strand
TTTTCTCGAACATTTTGATTTTACGAAGCCGGAGGCCGGCCATGTCCGTGAAGCGGTCGATGAGGAACTCCGGCGCATTTCGGAGGAAAAACTCATGAGCGCGGAAGAAATCGCCCTGCTGGATCCGGCTCGGCTCGCGCGGATTTTATCGGCTCCCGTGTTTTCCGGGTTTTCGGATATGCGGTTGTACCGGGAGCAGAAATTTCTCGTTTCTCTGCCTGCGGCGGAGGTATGGCCGGGGGATTACGGCGGGGAAGAAGTGCTTTTCCAGGGGGCGATAGACCTTTTGGCAATTTCTTCTTCCGGCGATGTCCGGATTGTCGATTATAAATATTCGGGCAGGGACAAGGCCGCTTTGCGGGAGGATTATATGCCGCAGCTTTCTCTTTATAAAAAGGCGGTTTCTAAAATATTGAAGGTTTCAACCGATCGCATACGTTGCAGTATCATCAATATACGCCTCGGGTTTGAACTGGAAATGTGAAATCCGGGAGAGTTGCATTGGCTGTCAAAATACAGTGAAAATTTTGTGATTAAATACCTGTCCCGTTCATTTTAACGCCAAATTCTCCGAAAAAAGACAAAATAATACAGAAAAACTCAAAAAGGGCTTTTGATTTGAGGATATAATTCTTCCCGTAAAAAGGGAAGGCGGTATCTTCATGCGTGTTTTTTCTTTTCTGAACGGGATTTTTGACGGCGTACAACCGGCCGGACTGGCGGTTGTTGCGCTGCTGTGTCTGGCGGCGGAATTTTTTCTGGCATATAAACTGGGAAAGGCGTCTGTTTTCGTCGCTGCTGCCGTAACGACGGACGGGCTTTGTTTTTTGCCGGCATTGGTATCTCCGGGCTTTTCGGAGTGGGATACCGTGATATTCGGCGTATTGCTTGCGACGGTTTCCGCGTTTTGGTGTTTTGTCCTGTTGCTGATTTTGTCGGTGCGGGAACGAAAAAGGATTCGCCGTGAAAAGCGGGCGGCAGAGAACAGGCGCTCGGTGTTCACTTTGCCCGATCGGGAAAATACGTTTGTGCGAGATCGGCTGAACACCGCATTGCGGCCGGAACCGCCGGAAGAAAAGGCGGGGGAATATGATCTGGAAGACGGAAAGCTCCGCCTGGATCATGTGCGGAAAATGCTCGCCCGACTGAAAGCGGAGGAATTGACGCCGGGAGACCGGTTGGAAGCGGAAGGAATTTCCCGGACGATCACGCTGTATGCTTCCAAGGATTTGCTGACGGCCAAAGAGGTGCACGAACTGAACGATTGTCTCGCCGCAGTCCTGAAAATGACGGCGAAATATGCGCTTTAAGTTAATTGATTTTCGGCAAAAGAAAAACGCGGCGTCTCAAAGGACTCGCGTTTTGTTTTATGGGCGTGTGGAGGCTTTGGATTAAAGATTCGTTGTATAAGGCGCCGGCAAAGCGCTGAGGGTCAGGCGAATCAGGCATCCGGAAGCGATGGCCGATTTTAAAGTCGCGCGAGAGATGACGGTTCCGGCGCGGATGACATCGGGAGAAGCGGGAAGGTCTGCCGTGACTATACTGCCGAGCGGGAATAAGGGTTCGCGTTTTAAAAGTACCGCGTCTCCGAGTGCGGAAATTGCGGCGGCGGGATAACTTTTTCCGGTATCGGTAACAAGTTTTGTTGCGGTGAAATTTTCCATTACGAGATCGGATGCGATACCCAGGTAAGCGCCTTCTTCCGAATAGACGGGACGTCCCGTAAAAAATCGGGCACAATTTTTGGGCTCTGAAACGCGCATGCGTTTGAGGAAGACGGCGTCATTCACCGAGGCAATACAACCGACGCTGACGGAAAATTCGGTGTAATCGTTGTTTTGAGCCGTTTCCCGGCTGCAAAGCAGATATTTGACGGCGCGGGATTTTAAAGAAATGGAGACGCCGCGGCAAGTACCTTTGAGGCTTTTGCCGGAGAATACATTTTTTCCGACGATTTGGCTGAGCAGCATAGAATTTACCTCATGAATGAAAGAATTTATAAAGATATAATAACAGAGCCAGAGAGGGGAAAAAGGGGAGAAAAAGTATTTTTTGAGAGAAAATTGAAAAAAATCAAAAAAGGCATATAAAAACGCTTGCCAAAAGGCAAAAAGTTTGATAAAATAACGCAGGATAAGAGATAGGGAACGAGTTGTTTCCGATTCACAGATATTGGGGTGTCGCCAAGCGGTAAGGCAACGGACTCTGACTCCGTCATTCGTTGGTTCGAATCCAGCTACCCCAGCCAAAATGAGAACTGTTATCAGAAAATGATGGCAGTTCTCTTGTTTTGTTCGCATTTGTTTGGAATTTTATGTGAATCATTTTCAAAAGAACATCAAAAAACAGCGATTTGGGACCGATTTGGGACCTGATCGCTGTTTTTTGTCTGGAAGGAAGCAAGGAAACTTCGGATTTTTTACAGTTCGTAATCAAATTTGTTCGCTTCGGCAAGAGCGTATTTTTCCGAATAGTCGGTATAGCCTCTGTCAACGACAGAAGTTTTTACGTCCTTGTCAAAAGAATGTCCGTCCCAAAGCATGACGAGTTCGTGATTGATTCCGCATTCTTTACATCGGGTGATAAAAGTGTATCGAAGTTCATGCGTGTGGTGATGAGGGAACAGCCTCTTGATCATCGTGTTGATGGTGTTCACGTTGGTATCCTTGGCTTTCTCAAAATCGACAGAAGGCAGCACTTTGCGCAGCATAGGGGTGACGGGAATCCGCCTGGGTACCGTGTCCTGTCCCATTTTCTCTTTGCTCGTGTCGCATTCCAGCCAGTTTTCATCGAGCACGCGAAGCGTCTTTAATTCGCTTCTCCGCATTCCCGTGTACAGCAGGACCAGCAAAGCGCCGGACGCCGCGAGTTCGGGATGAGAAGTGCAATAGTCCACGAGTTGTTTTTCCTCCGCATAGGTGAAAGCGCTGCCTTTCTTGCTCTGGTAGCGGGGAAGAACGACTTTGGCCATCGGGGAGTCCAATTTGTAATCGCTTGCCGCAAGATCGAAGATACAGCGCAGAATCAGGTGCAGTTTCTCGGCGGTTCTGTGTTTTCCTTTCTCAACATAGGCAAAGAGGAAATTCTGAATAAATTCGCGGTCGATGTCAGAGAGCGTTTTGTCGGTGAAAACGGGGGCGATATCGTGGTCGAACAAGCGCTTGTATTCGCGGAAAGTGAGCGGTTTCGTGGTTTTCTCTTTCAGGGCGAGCCAGGAAGAAGCAAAGTCGTTGAAGCGGACGGTGTAACAGGACCTGTCCCTGACGCTGCCCGTGGCGGCGAGATTGTTGAGAGCGGCAATGAATTTTTGTTTGAGGACGTTGAGGTCTTTGGAGGAGACTTCGACGTCGATGCCGTTGCGGTGATAGCGGGCTTCATAAACGCCGTTTTTCTTTTGTCGGTAAGAGACGATTTTGTCGCCATGGGCGAAGATATTGCGAGATTTGATTGTCATTTGTTCAAAATCCTTTTTGCTGAATTTCAGAACGGATTTTCTTTTGCTTTCGCTTTTTTGTGGAGACAAAAGTTTTTGTCGGGACAATATTTCGGGGAGAATTTTTTGTAATTTGGAAAATGCCACGGATTCGACGAGCAGATCGAGTAACCCTGCCTTTTCTTCCGGATTGCCGACATCGGCGCTAAGAAATCCGGAAAGGAGACGAAGTTTGTCGTCAGCAGTGGAGCCGGAAGAATGTTCGTTTTGCAATGTGCGGTAAGAGCGTTGTGTTTTGTCAGTATCAGCTATATCGGAAAAATTGGAACTGTTTAAGTTTTGAGACATGTACCTCCTTTTTGAGAAATGGTTCGTCTCTCCCGTCGGAGAGCATAAACGCGTTTATTTTCCTGCCAGAGTTCTCGTCCGGCGTACTTGCACCGGATAAGGGCATTATAGCGGAAAATTGAGAGAACTGTAAGCCCCCTTAAGGGTACAAATTCCAAACTCAGGGGTACAAAATCCCGACAAAGGGGGACTTAAAACACAACGGAAAGAATTTTTTTGATTCCGTGCAGTTTTTGCACGGAATACATGCTATAATGGGTCCCAAAGAAGCAAAAACTCCGTTTTTCGGAAGGGAGAAGAAAGCGAAAAAGGCTACAAATATTTCCGGTCGTCAAAACCATGGGGTAGGGGAATGGCAAGAAAAAAAGACAATCCCGAAAAAGATTGTCCTTTCAGGAGAGAAGCCGATAAAAGACCTGCTCAATAACTTCCGAAACAGGCGATATATTTTTTGCGGATCTGAGCTTTTCTGTAATTGATACAGCCTCTGCCGATATTCAGCTCCGCCATGACTTCCGACTGAATCATGCCGCGTAAGTAACAGTTCAGAATCGCCGCCTGTAACTCGTTCAGGTGCAGGGCTTTGAGAATCTCGTCCGCTTTGTCATAGTCGGTCTGTTCTTTTTCAAAACAGTTGACGGGGTCCACCGGCAGAGCCTTATAATCGGTGAAATCAATAGAATCGACTTTTGTCGCCCTGCGGCGGCATTTTCGGATCTGTCCGTCCACTTCCCTGAAACAGGCGGATTTGATGGTGATTTCAATGCCTTTGCTGTCTTTGCCGTAAATCTCATAGACGCTTCGGCCCATGAACTGACAGAGGAAACAGATGGCGGTCTGGGCATAGTC
>DVMZ01000033.1 GCA_018714725.1 Candidatus Scatosoma pullistercoris | reverse complement strand
TTTCCGGCTCGCCGACAGAAGGATATGAAAGAGAACAGAAACGATTTGAAAAACGAGCTGAAAAGCGAGGAAAAGAATTTGAACGCCCCCCGGCGCCCCAATGCCGAGCGGGGCGGCGAACCGGGAAAGGGCTCTGCGCCCGCAAAAAACCGGGACAATCGGGATAACCGCGATAATCGCGGCCGCGATAACCGGAACGGCCGGAATCACGAGAGGCGAGACGGACGGGACAACCGTGAACAACGGGAGCAGGTACGCGACAAATCGGCCGGAAAGAATGCGAAAGGCAAGAATAAATTCAACCAGAACGGCCAAAGCGGTCAGAACGGAAACAAGAATGCCGACAATCGCAAGGACACTTACGTCTATGTGCTGGACGGGAATATTTACATCAATCTCACCAACAAGTGTTCCAACGGGTGCCTGTTCTGCGTGCGGAACGAGCGGGCGAGCTATTACGGGAATTTCCTGTGGCTCAGGCACGGGGATCCGACGCCGGAGAAGGTGATTGCGGCGATGAATGGGCTGGGAGATTTGTCGAAGTACCGCGAAGTGGTGTTCTGCGGATTCGGGGAACCGACGTATAAGATGTCGGAGATGGCCGCGGTGGCGGATTATGCGCATGCCAAGGGACTGGGGACCAGGCTGAACACCAACGGGCAGGGAAATCTCATCAACAAGCGGGAGATCGTTCCCGAGCTGAAGGGAAAAATCGATAAAATCAATATTTCTCTGAATGCTTCCAGCGCGGAAAAGTATCAGCCGGTTTGCCGTTCGCAGTTCAAGGAGGCGGGTTACACCGCAATTCTCGATTTTGCGCGGCAGTGCAGACGGGCGGGGATCGAGTGCTGGTTTTCGGTGGTGGACATCGTGGGCGAGGAGGAAGTGGCGGCCTGCCGCCGCGTAGCCGACAGCGTGGGAATCCCCCTGCGGGTGCGGAAATATATTGCCGATTCCTGAACTTCGCCGGCTTCTGAAAAACATCGCGGCGTCTGAAAGCGTTTTATCGCCCTTATCGGTCTGAGCGGACGGAGAGTCGGGGCAGGGTTGCGACGACGGCTTGTTTGGGGTAAGGGCGCCCGGCGGCGTGTGACCGCCCGGCGGCGATAAAGCGCAAACCTTTGGTTTGCTTATGTCGGGGTCAGAGCGCCTGACGGCGGGGATTGCCTTCGGCAATAGTTGCGGGTGCCGCCCTGTACCCGCAAGGGGCAATGCCCCTTGACCCGATTCCGGCGCAAGCCGGAACGGCTTGCTTTGTGGGGGTGGGTGCGCCCGGCGGGGAGGAAAAGGAGACAGTATGGAAAATCTGCGCGGGGTTCTGGAAAAATACGGATTCCGGTTCAAAAAACAACTCGGACAGAATTTTCTTTCCGATCCCAATCTCCTCGGCGCGATCGTGGAGGCCGCCGGGGTTACGCCGGACTCCGTCGTCGTGGAGATCGGTTGCGGGGCGGGCACCCTTACCCGCGCAATCGCCGTCCGGGCACGGAAAGTGTATGCGTTCGACGTCGACAGGGATTTGCAGCCTGTACTGGCCGAGACTTTGCAGGGCCTGGAAAACGTCGAGGTGATTTTTCGGGATTTTTCCAAACTCAATCTGCCCGGATTTGAAGAGGAAATCGGGGAATACCGGGTGGTCGCCAATCTGCCTTATTATATCACCACCCCTTTGGTGACAAAACTGCTGGAAGAAAGCGGGCGCTGTCAGAGCGTTTCCGTGATGGTGCAGGAAGAGGTCGCCGAACGGTTCTGCGCGAAAGCGGGAACTCCGGAATACGGCGCCATTACCGCCGCAATCGCTTTGAAAGGGGAGGCGAGGATTGTCAAACGAGTGCCCAGGACGCTGTTTTACCCCCGGCCGAATGTCGATTCCGCCGTCGTGCGCATCGATTTCCGGCGAGGGAGACTCTCCGTCAGAAATGAGGAAATGTACCGGAAAACCGTGCGGTGCGCTTTTTCGGGCAGGCGGAAAACTTTGGAAAACAATCTCGTCAATACGTTCGATCTCACCAGGGAGCAGGCGAAAGACATTCTCGCAAAAGCGGGAATTGATGAAAAGGCCCGCGGGGAGACCCTTTCGCCCGAACGGTTCGCGGTTCTTTCGGATATCCTTTTCGATCGGTTCGGGGGACAAAAATCCTGAAATCGCCCGGGACAATCGGCGGGCCCGGCGGAGAGCCGTTTTCCGATGCGGAAAAAATCGAGAGGTTTTGTCTGTGCCGGACTTTTTCGGTACTTTGTCGGAATTGAGCGCAAACAAGACGGTATGCGGGCCGGAACGGCTCGTTTTTTGCTTTCCGGAAACGTTTGTCCGCGGAAGTCGGGGCGGATTTTTGTGCGGATTCGGCCGATTTCTTCCGGTATTCCGGCCCGGAAGGGCTTTGCCGGAAAGAAAAAAAGGGCGCGGAGGGAAAGAAGCCGGCGGGGAGGAAAGGGAGATGAAAAAAATCTTGAAAATTGCGCTGTTACAGCTGACGCCGTGCGGCAGTTTGCGGGAAAATCTGGAAAAGGGAAGAACGGCCTGCGAAGAAGCGAAAAAACTGGGGGCGGAGATCGCGCTTTTTCCGGAGATGTGGAGCAACGGATACCGTATCGGCGGAGAAACGCGGGAATGGAACGGGGATGCCGTAGCCGCCGACGATGCGTTTGTGGAGACATTCGGACGGCTTGCGGGGGAACTGAATATGGCAATCGCGATTACTTTTCTGGAAAAGACGAAGAGGGGGCCCAGGAATGCGTTGACGCTTTTCGATCGGCGGGGAGAACGCCGTATGGTTTACGCGAAAGTACACACCTGCGATTTCGGGGCGGAACGCGCGCTGATTCCCGGAGAGGATTTTTATGTGGCGGAACTGGATACTTCCTGCGGGAAAGTGAAGGTCGGGGCGATGATTTGTTTCGACAGGGAATTTCCCGAAAGCGCGAGAATTCTGATGCTGAAAGGGGCGGAACTGATTCTGGTGCCCAATGCCTGCCCCATGGAAATCAATCGGCTGGCACAGCTCCGCGCGAGGGCGTATGAAAATATGCTGGCGATCGCCACTTGCAATTATCCCGATACCGTTCCCGACTGCAACGGCAATTCCAGCGTTTTTGACGGCGTGGCCTATCTGCCCGGACAGGCCGGTTCGAGGGATACCTGCCTCTTGCAGGCGGACGGCCGCGAGGGAATTTATCTGGCCGGAATCGATCTGGAACAGCTCCGGCGTTACCGGAACACGGAAGTGCACGGCAATGCCTACCGTCATCCGAAAAAATACGGGCTTTTGACGGAAGAAAAAATCGAAAGCCCTTTTCTGCGCAAGGATTATCGGGCGTGATCGCAGGCGCGGACGGGACGGGCGTCGTTTTTTGTGATTTTTTGCGGCTATGCGGTCGCAATGTTCGAAGCGGGATTTTCAAAGTATAAAGCGCGGGCGGCGGGCCTGCGCTTTTTTGTGCGGGAATGTTATGAAAGCCGGAAAAAGGAACAAAATAGGGTAGGCAAAAGGAAAGGCAATCGCATACGCCGGGATTCCGGAGGAAAGAAATGAATCCAAAAGAGGCATACAGGGGAGCGACGAGCGCTTTTTTGATATAGAAATTCGGAGGTTTGCCCGATAAAGGGGCAAAAAAGGAGACGGCCTGCTCCGGAAAGAGGATTGCCGGGAAAGAGGGGATAAGGAGAAGCGGATAAAAAGTCTCGGCGGGGAGCGCTGCGGCAAAACGGCAGCCCGGAAAGCGGATTGCCGGAAAATATTTCAGAGCCTGAAAAAGCGATTCGGGAAAAGCGTGCAACGGACGGGGAAAAGCGTGCAAAAACGGAGAAGGCGCCGGCGCGGGGATCGGGAACTCCGAAAAATAAAAAAATTTCCTGAAATCTCGCAAAACTGTCGAAAAACAGTTTACAAACTTGGAAAATCTTAATATAATATAGCAAAATCAATCCTGTCGGCTGATGGATAAGAAATAAACGGAAAGAGGGAAAACTCTATGGCAAGGTATGTATTGTGTCCCAGATGCGAACTGAATTATATCGATGCGGATAAACAGGAATACTGCGACGTCTGCATCAAGGAGATGCAGGGCGCAAAGACGTTTGCGGACGATCTGGAAGAAGAGGAATCGACGGAAGAGACCGAGCTTTGCCCGATCTGCGGGGAAAATTATATGCGGCCCGGGGAAAAGATGTGCGACGAGTGCAAAAAGAAGACGGAGTACGAAGAAGAAGAGACGGAAGATCCCGAAAAGGACGACGCCTGGAGAACGTATCTCGACGATGACGCGGACGATCTTGGAATTCCCCTGCCCGAGGGCGAATTCGACGACGATGAGGAGGAAGAGGAAGA
>DVMZ01000032.1 GCA_018714725.1 Candidatus Scatosoma pullistercoris | reverse complement strand
CTTTCAGACGATTGTGCCGATACATCAGAGCGCGATAGCACAAATCGAGCCGCTCGTCGAAGATCTCCCAGAATTTCGCTTCGTTTCCGCCCGAGGAAAGCGCCACGTCCACGAGATTGATCGTGACCACGCCCTGGTTGAACCGGCCGTAATATTTGGGTTTGCCGTTTTCGTCGACGTACGGCGTAAGGAAACTTCTGCAACCCATGCAGGTGTAGCAATGCCCCTCTCCGTTCTTGTCGATCTTATATTCCAGCATCTTCTTTTCCGAAATATAATCGGGTACCATGCGCTTGGCAGTGCATTTGGCCGACAGGACGGTCAGATACCAGTACGGCTGATCTTCGGAAATATTATCCGGCTCGAGCACATAGATGAGTTTCGGGAACGCAGGCGTAATCCATACCCCCGATTCGTTTTTCACGCCCTGCATGCGCTGAATGAGCGTCTCTTCGATGATGAGCGCAAGATCGGCTTTTTCCTGCTCGTTCCTCGCCTCGTTCAGATACATTAACACCGTGACGAACGGAGCCTGACCGTTGGTCGTGAGCAAAGTGACCACCTGATACTGAATGGTCTGAATGCCTCTGCGGATTTCGTCGCGAAGCCTCTTTTCGGCGATCTCTGCAATATGCGCTTCGTCCACAACGCCCACGGAAGCCAGTTCCTCCGCCACTTCCTTGCGGATCTTTTTGCGGCTTACGTCGACAAACGGCGCGAGATGCGTCAGCGAAATGCTCTGCCCGCCGTACTGATTGGACGCCACCTGCGCGATGATCTGCGTGGCGATGTTGCACGCCGTGGAAAAACTGTGCGGGCGCTCGATCAGCGTCCCGGAAATCACCGTGCCGTTCTGGAGCATGTCTTCAAGATTGACGAGGTCGCAGTTGTGCATATGCTGCGCAAAATAATCCGCGTCATGGAAATGGATCAGTCCCTGATCGTGAGCCGCCACGATGTCTTCCGGCAACAAAAGGCGCCGCGTGAGGTCTTTGGACACTTCTCCCGCCATATAGTCGCGCTGTACGCTGTTCACCGTGGGATTTTTGTTGGAATTCTCCTGCTTGACTTCTTCGTTGTTGCACTCGATCAGCGTGAGAATCTGCGCGTCCGTCGTATTCGCTTTACGGACCAGGGCGCGGGAATAACGATAGGTGATATATTTCCGCGCGAGAACAAACGCCTTCCGATCCATCAGGCGGTCTTCCACCATATCCTGCACTTCTTCCACGCTCACGGAACGCCCCATATGCGCGCACTCGTCCGTGACGCTGTCCGCAATCGCCCGGATGTCGTCCTCCGAAATCCGAGCCATTTCGTTTACTTCTCTGTTCGCCTTTCTGACCGCATTGACGATTTTCTCCTCGTCAAAAACCGCTTCCTGTCCGCTTCTTTTGATAATCTTCATTTCCTGTCCCTCTCTTTCTTTTACTTTCGCAGACACAATATCTTGTGCATTCCCCGAAAAACGGGCACAATATATAGTATTTCCGATTCGGTGCTTATATATTATACCATATCTTGTGGTAAAGTCAAGTATATTTCCACAATATGTTGTATACAAAAAACTTATATCCGCTATCGGTAGGATGTGCGATTTCAAAAGATATTAGCGGAAAAAAGGCAAAAAAATAAAAATTTTCTTTCCGGGTAGTTTCAAAAAACAAATACTTTCATTTTTTTCGTGAAAACGGAACAAAATGACGGGCCATATGAATTTCCCCGGGCGCATTTGCGCCCGGGGAGAAGCGATTGAAATTTCCGACCGTACAGAAACGGAAAATTAATTATTTTTTATCCTTGGACAGCCACGCGGCAACGGATCTGATAAAGCGGGCGCGGGTTTCCGACTCCGCAACCAAGGCGCAAACCTCTTCGTTGGTATGCGCAGAAACATATTTCCGGACGGACGGTTCGTCCTGCCGTTCCTCTTCCGAAAAGAGCAATTCGCTGCGGCAGGTGCGGGAAGCCTCTGCGTCAAAAGCGGGAAAGATCCTATCGTCGGCAAGCGTTTTGTCCAGCCGGATCTCCACATTGGAAATTCCGGCGAGGTTTCCTGCGACGAAATCGTCCGCGGGGTTGCCCGTCCCGACGGAAACGGTACCGATCACGGTGAGAGAGCCGCCCTTGATAAAACTTCTTGCAGCGCCGAAATACCGGCGGATAAAATGCAGGGTTCTGTTGTCCGGGCCGGGACCGAAACCCGCTTCGGCCCTCTCCGTCTCTCCGGCTGCCCTGGCGAGCGCACTCAGGGAATCGACGAGCAGAACGACATCCATGCCCGCTTCCGCAAACCGCTTTGCGCGCTTGAGCAGAAATTCCGCCATAAAGACCTGCCGGTCGGGATCGTCATCGAACGTCGTACAGACAAACTCCGCGCCGGGAGCGGCTTTCCGGAATCCCGCAACGGATTCGGGAGACTGGTCCACGAGAAGCACCAGCACCCGAAGTTCGGGGCTGCCTTCCAAAAGCGCGCCGGCAATGTCGTTAAGCAACACGGATTTTCCCGTTTTGGGGGCGCCGGAAATCAGACAGCGCTGCCCTTTGCCGAGAGGAACCAGCCAGTCGAGAAAACGGGCGGACGAAGAAGCCTGCTTTCCCGCCGACAGAAGAATGCGTTCGTCCGGATATTTCACTTCACATTCCTCAAAACGATCGCGGGAAGGATTTGCCGGCAAGCCGTTGACGGAAAGGATTTCCGTGGCGATCAGCGCCGCATGCTGGCGCCCTACATGGCAACAGATCACATCCCCTTCCCGGAGATTGTGAGCCTTGATCAGAGACACGGAAACCAGAATGGTCTCCCGTCCCTCTTCCCGCCCGCTCACCGGCAACAGACAGGCGACGCCGTTGGTCATTTCCAGCTGACCGTCGTAAACTTCCTGTTCGTGATAGGGAACCGGCTCTTCGCCGAACTCGGAAGAACGGACGTCCAGCACGTTTTCGGGTACCGGCGTTTCGGCCGCTTCGGAAAATTCCGCCGAATCCTCTCCGCTTACGCCGGAAAGGTAAGTGAGCTTGATTTCCTGCAATTTTTCAAAAATCCTCGGATCGACGTAGTTGTCCTTGACGGGCGCCCCCCGGTTGCTTTTCGCTGCGGGAGGTGTTTCTCCGGACAATACGGATGCGATCTGGTCGACAAGGTCATCCTTCTTTTTAAGCGTTGCCTGACTGACGCCGGACTGTCTGCCGACCAGCCGAAGGCTGGAAATACTCAGCCTGGAAAGGTATTCCTTATAGGCTTTTTTCAGATCATTCAGAGATTTTTCATTCATTTTATTTTCATCCGCTCCATTAAAATGATCTTGGTCTTTTCTTCCGTAAGGTCGTCTCTGGAAAATTCCAGCGTATTTTTTTGCGAAATTTCCGTTTCTTCGTCGTCGAACAAATTGAGAAAAACGTCCGCCTTGTCGAGATCCAATGTGAGGCTGCGCGTTTTGTAGTGCATCGGAATGACGATTTCCGGCATAATCCGGTCCACGTATTCCTTTGCGCGTTCGGCGTCGATGGTATAGGTCCCCCCGACGGGAATGAGGAGAATATTGACGGGCAGAATCATCTCCAAAAGTTCGGAAGAGCATTCTTCGCCCAGATCTCCCAGATGGCAGATTTCCAGGCCGTCCATCCCGAATTTGTAAATGATGTTTTCGCCGCGAAGCGCGCCGCCGCAATCGTCATGGTAGCTCTTGATTCCGGTGATTCCCACCCCGGGCAACTGGTAAAAACCCTCTTTGTCGATGATTCGGGGATGCCCGCCGATGATTCCCGCATTATTGTGGTCGAAATGACCGTGGCTCACCGTCACGGCGTCCGCTTTCAGCCCTTTCGGCAATTCGTAACCGATTTCCTTATAGGGATCGGTGATGATCGTCGTACCGGTGCTTTCAATCAACCGGAAACACGAGTGACCGAGATATTGGATTTTCATTTTTCCTCCGGATTATTTATGCCTTGCGCATATAAACGCAGGTTCATTTCCTGTTTTCCGCTGTCAAAACACAGCGTATATTTCATCGACAGCAGAACGGAATTTTCCCCGACCGAATATCCGAGCCGATGGGTATGCGTTTCCACCCTTCCTTCCGCGCCGCCCAGGGACAGAACGCCGGGATATACCTTCCCTTCCGCAAAACCGAGCCGGAGAAGATAATCTCCCTCCCGTTCGACCCGGACCCCGTCCGACGCAATCGACAAAGAGACAACCCCTTCTCCCTGACGGCAACGCAGAATCGCCGACAAAGAAGTGAGCGCCATTTCTCCTTTTGCGGAAAAGGAACTCTCTTCTCCGTCCGCCGAAGTTACGATCTGAAGAAAACAGGGACGAAATTCGCTCATAATTACAGACAAAATAATCTATTGATTCTATTATAACAGAG
>DVMZ01000031.1 GCA_018714725.1 Candidatus Scatosoma pullistercoris | reverse complement strand
TGCGTTTTTAATTTCTGAGAATCTCCCCGGATTTCTGTCTTTGGACTGTATTTCACAAAATTATGCAATCATATGCAATAATTTTTGAAAAGTCCCACTTATTCAGCGGATTTCATGCAAAACGCCGTTTTCCCGCCGGCTTCGTTCCGCCGCAAACGCGATTTTATGGCTCTGCATGGACGCGCCGATCGACGTGTCGCTGAATTGTTTGCGCCCTTCCATGATCTCGCAGACGTCGTGAATGAGCCCCTCGTCCCCGCCGCCGTGCGAACCGGAAAATTCCTTTCCCAGTTCGACCACCTCTTCCTCTTCGCCGAATGCACGGACGTGCAGAGTCTTTTCCCGCATATCCCCTTCGATCACACCCTTTTCCAGGCAGACCTTGATATTGCGGTAAAATTCATTGGTAAAAGCGGTCAGGGTAAGATGAGCGGTGACGCCTCCCGCGAACTGCATGTTGACGATCTGGTGATCGACGACGTCGTTGTCGCAGGCATACACGCACCGCGCGTACGGGTTGTCGCGGTCTTTCAGCCAATCGAGAATAAACTGCTCCCGGTTTTCCTCGGGCAGACAGGGCAATTTCACCCAGAGCGGATTGGCAAGATAAAATTTCTGCGCGTTATAGGCGCAATCCGTCTTGTTGCATTCAAAGCAAAAATCCGCGCCCTTTTCCGGGTTGTCGTGCGTAAACCAGGACAGCGCCCCCATCGAACTGACCGCCCGGCAATTCGAGCCGATCAGATAGACGAGAATGTCGAGGTCGTGACAGCACTTCGCCAGCAGCATAAACGTGCTCTCCGCTTCGTTGCGCCAGTTTCCGCGCACGAACGAGTGCGCGAAATGCCAATAAGCGACGTTTTCGGTGTGATTGATGGTGACGACCTTGCCGTATTTTCCGCTGTCGATGAGTTGTTTGATCTTGCGGAAGAAAGGAGAATACCGCAGGACGTGACAGACGATCACCCGGCGTCTGCATTCCTCCGCCGTGCGCTCGATCAGATCGCATTCCTCCCACGAAGTCGCTATCGGCTTTTCCAGAAGAATATCATACCCGAGCCGCATTCCCCGCACCGCGGGGCCGGTGTGCTCGCGGTCGGTCGTGGCGACGATGAGAAGATCGGCGAGCTTCCCTTTCGAGAAAAAGGATTCGTAATCGGTGAACAGCGCGTCCTCCGAAAGGCCGTAGTCCTTGCGGGCGACGGCAAACACCGCCGGATCGCAGTCGCATACGGCGACCAGCTTTGCGCCGCGCTCTTTCAGGAGCGCGGAATATTTGCGCCCCCGGGCGCCGAATCCCACCACTGCATAAGTAAACATTTTCATGCCTCCGGCAAAAAATCTTCAAAAATGATGTTGGAGACGTCCTTTTTACAGCCGTCGAACTGCGCCTGATTCCTGACCACCCAGACAAAACAGGGCATTTTTCCGTGCACGCTGTTCCAGAGCGGACTGCCGATTTTTCCGACGCAATAATCGAAGAAATCCGCTTTCCGCTTCCCCGTATACAGGATTTGTTCCACGACCGGCCGGCTGTGTTCCTGATAATCCTCCAGCTTGTCGTATTCAGAAAGAAACCCGATGGTGAATTCGGGCGCGTTTTCCAAAAACCAGCGCACCGTGAAGGGATTGAAGGATTTCACGATAAAATCCCCCTTGTACTCGCGCAGGACGCGCAAAAGCTGCGGTTCCATATCGATCACATCCGCTTCGTAAGCGCATTTCTTCACTTCGATCATCACGCCCGTCCGCCCCTGACAGACGGAAAGCGCCGACGAAAAATCGGGAATTCCCTGCCCCGTCCGGCGATAGAACACTTTGTTCGTAAGCGTTTCATAATCCGTTTCGGATACATCCCGGTCGCAGTTGGTCAGGCGTCCGAGATTCAGGTCGTGATAGACGACAAGTCTGCCGTCCTTCGATTGCTGCACGTCCAGTTCCACGTTATAACCGTGCGAAATCGCATTTTCAAAAGCCTGTAAAGTGTTCTCACTGATCGTGTCCGTGTGCAGTCCTCTGTGCGCGACATATTTGCCGTATAACCAGTTATTCATGTGTCGTTCCTTTTTGTCTGTTTTTATCGGCCCGCCCGCAGTCCCCGGGATTGCAGATTCCGCATGCCCGGAAATCCGCGGGCGGACCTGTCATTTTTTAGAATTCGTCTTTCTCTTTGCCTGTTACGCTTTCTGAATCAGCGTGATATCCGAAACGTAATAGGTGAAATAATTGCTTCCGTTCTTGGAATTTTCAATGTAGAAGAAGTAGTTACTCAACGTCGAATCGTAACTGGAAATCAAAGTGTCGATGGGAATTTCCAGCTCCGTCCATTCGCCCGTCGTCACGGTGGCAATCTTCTCGTTGCCGGTCGCCCCGTAATGAATTGTATGCGAGGAAACGCTTGAATCGGCGATATACACGGGAATGACCATGGTCGTATAACCCAGCGCCTTCATTTCGGTGAGAAGTTCTTTCGTCAGCGCGGTGTGAATGTCGATGCCCGGCCACTTATACGCGTTTCCGTTTGCACCCGCTTCCGGATCGCAGACGGCTTTGATCGCCTTGCGGCCGTTGAAATCCGCGAGATAGGAATTCACCGTCTTGTCTGCCCCGTAACCTCTCGGCACGATCTGCGAAATCGTCGATTCCGCTTCCGCCATCACATACGCCTTGGAAGTATCCACGATGAGGATGGTGACGCTGAGTTCGCCTGAATACCATTCCGTGGCGACCGTCGCTTTCAGCTCGTATACGCCTTCCGCATTCAGATTCGCCTCAGACATGGGTGCCCCGTTTACCGTGTATTCATACACAAGATCCGGATTCGCGGCCGAGGTGACGGTGAATTTCGCAAGGTCGGGAGCTTCGCCCGTCCTGAACACTCTGGCCGTCGGGAACTCGCCGTTCAGCTGCAGATCGGAAACCGCCCGCACGCCGTACACCGCGGAAATATACACATGGAACCGCTCGGAACTGTTCCAGATCGAACCCCATTCGTTGCTGCCGTCCTTGGTGTAGAACCCGATTTTCAGCTTGCTGAGATCGGTAATCCCGTTTGCCGCAAGATCGATCGTCACTTCTGTCCACTCGCCCGTCGTCAGCACGGTCGGCTGAATGAATCGCTTGCCGTTGTACAGCACCGCATATTCCACCGGTCTGTCCGCCTCGTAGGTATAGCCTTTCAGCGCGAAGCGGATGTGCGAATAACCGCTAAGATCGGCAGTGGAAGGCAGAGCGAACGTGACGTAGAAGGGAC
>DVMZ01000030.1 GCA_018714725.1 Candidatus Scatosoma pullistercoris | reverse complement strand
CGTCGGACTTTCCGTATAAATACAGACCTTGCCTATCGCCACGAATAAACGGCTCCCGATTTAATATTGTGGATTACGATTGACCCGGACTCCGTACACCGCAGATTCAAGATTATTATATCCGTTTTTTTGCAGTTTGTCAACAGAATCGAAGGGGATGTCGGTTTCCGGATTTTCCCTTCTTTTTTCTTCCGGGTTCAGAGCGATTCCGTCTGATCATTCTGGCCGTTCAGTCGGCTTAAAAACCGGAACATTTCCTCTTCAAAGCGCAGGCCGTAGCGCCTTTCGTCGTTTGTCCGGGCGGTGCGGAAAATGGAGGCCGTCGTAAAATCCGCCGCCAGCCTCAACGCTTCTTCCGCCGTTTTTCCGCGGGCGAGGCAGCCCGTAAACGCTGCGGCGAAAACGTCTCCGGAACCGTGAAAAAGCCCCTCTGCCTGCGGAAGGGCATACCGTCCTTCTCCCGCGCTTTTATCGTAATAAACGACGTTTTGTTTCCCTTCTTCTACCCCCGTAACAATCGGGCAGGTATGCGTTGAACGCAATTTTCCCACGATGTTTTCCGCGGGGAGACGTTCTCCCGGCGCCGGATAGGGAACGCCGGAAAGCAGGCACGCTTCGGTGACATTTGGAAGAATGTAATCGGCCTCCCGGCAGAGCTTGCGCATTTCTTCCACAAAGCGCATGTCAAAGTGGGCATACAGTTTTCCGCCGTCGCCCATGACGGGATCGACGATGAATTTTCCGCCCGGGCGGAGGAACCGACGCCGGATATCGAGCACCATGTCGATCTGGGAGACATTGCCGAGATAGCCGCTGTAAATATAGTCATAAGAGAGCCCGAGAGTTTCCCAATGGCGCAGAATTTTGGGGATTTCTTCCGAAAGGTCCAAAAACGTATACCCTTCAAATCCGCCCGTATGGGTGGACAAAAGAGCGGTGGGCAGCACGTCGCAGGTGACCCCGCAGGCGGAGATGATGGGAAGCGCTACGGTCAGGGAGCACTTTCCGACGCAGGAAATGTCGTTGATGGCGAGAACTCGCATAAATGACTTTCTCCTTAAAAAAGTTTACCAAACTATTATAAATTTCTTGATTTTTTTTGTCAAACGGATTAAAATGAAAAGGTAAAAAAAATTATCCGCGGCGCGGCGTTCGGGCGCAGGCGCGAGAAACGCGGAAAAAAGAGGAAATGTATGACCATTACGGGAGAACCCAAGACGAATACCGTGCCGTATTCGCAGTTCGGCAACTACGAAAACCAGGTGATCACGGTGACGGGCGTGGTGCATAACATCCGCATGATGTCGGACTTTGCCTTTGTCATTCTGCGCACGGCGCGCGAGACCATTCAGTGCGTGTATGCGGAATCCTTTTCCGATTACCGTATGCCGCCCGAGCTCAAAGAGGAGTGCTCGGTGCGCCTTACGGGCAAAGTGGTCGCCGGCGAGACCAAGGACGGCGGCAAACGCTATGAGATTCAGATTCACGACGTGGAGATTCTTTCCCACCCGGCGGATATTCCGCCCGTCGTCATTACGAAAAAACAGGTGCAGTGCGATCTGAATACCGATCTCGATTATCGCCCCGTCACCCTCCGCAATCCCCGCGAGCGCGCGGTGTTCAAGCTCCAGGAAGGGATTCAGCGCGGATTCAGGGAATATCTGATGACCCAGGGGTTTACCGAGATTCATACGCCGAAGATCAATTTTGCAGGCGCGGAAGGCGGAACCAATGTCTTCAAACTGGATTATTTCGGAAAGCAGGTGTATCTGGCGCAGTCGCCCCAGCTTTATAAGCAGGCGCTGGTCGCGGTGTACGAGCGGGTCTTTGAAATCGCGCCCGTGTTCCGCGCCGAGCATCATGACACCAGCCGCCACCTCAACGAGTACATTTCCATGGACTTTGAAATGGGATTCATCGACGGATTCGAGGACATCATGAACATGGAAGCGGGCGTCCTGAAATACATCATGAATCTGCTCAGAACCGAATACAAAAACGAAGTGGATCTTCTGCACGCGGACATTCCGGAAATTACGGAAATCCCCGTGATCAGATTCATGGACGCAAAAGAACTGCTCATGAAGAAATTCAAGTATCAGCCCACCGACATGAAGGATTTCGATCCGGAAGAGGAACAGCTGCTCGGGAAGTACGCCAAAAAGCAGTTCGGCTCCGATTTCATTTTCGTCACGCATTATCCTTCCAAAAAGCGGCCCTTCTATACGATGGACGATCGGGCGGATCCCGAATACACGCTGTCTTTCGACCTTTTGTTCCGCGGGCTGGAAATCACGTCCGGCGGACAGCGTATTCACGATTACGGCGAACAGGTGGCGAAGATGAAGCGCCTCGGCATGAATCCCGAGGAATTCGAGACCTATCTCATGCTCCATAAATACGGCGCGCCGCCGCACGGCGGACTCGGCCTCGGGCTGGAACGCCTGACCATGCACCTGCTGGGATTCAAGAATGTCCGGGAAGCGGCGATGTTCCCCCGCGACATCAACCGCGTCACGCCCTGACGGGCGCGGCAGGCGAAAGGTTGCGTCCGGAATGGTCGGATTGCGGAGGCCGGCGTCATGAAAAAAATCATTTTGGTAAAAGACCTGTGCTGCGAACGGTGCGCCAGACGTCTGGCGGGAACGCTGGAACTCAGCGAAGGAATCGTCAAGGCCAAAGCGGTTTATAAGAAAAACAGTATTTTCGTGGAAGTGCTGAGCACGGTGACGGACGAACGGCTCCGGGAGATTGTCACGGAGGCGGGGTTTGAGGTGATTTCCGTGGTGCCGCGAAAGGGAATTTTCGGCTGAAATCCGCAAATTTGCGGAAATTCCGCTTCTTTTGCTTTACAAAAGGCGCGGGAAAAGGTATAATGGACAGGAACGAAGCGGACGGGAAGCCCGTGTATCCCGTTTCGTCGGTATTTGAAAATTCAATCGAAAAGACGTTTCAGGCAGGACAACCGTTTCCGGAACGCGCGCCGCACAGAGAGATTCCGTTTCGCTGAGAGGAAGAGGGCGCCGCCGGGGAATATCCCCTGCCGAGTCGATCCCGTGAAAGCCGCGCGCCGGCGCATAGCGGGATACGGTCCCGCCCGCCGTTATCCGTGGCGACAAATGTCGGTTTGTTTTGGTGGGGGTCGTGTTTTGTCCGAAACGCGGCTCCTTTGTTTTTATCGGCGGAAGTCTGACAGAACCGGCGCAGGTTCGGCGAAAATTCGGCGAATCGGCTTTCGATACGGAACCGGAAGGACCGGAAAAAGGCAAAAAATCAAAAATCGAAAAGCAAAAAGAAAAAATCAAAAATCGGCGGCGCGCTTAATGCGGGCAGGCCGGGCAAGGCAGCAACAAAATCGGAAAACAAAGGCGAGTATAAGGAGAACGAGTATGGCTTTCTATGACAAAGTGGACACCTCTTTGAATTTTGCCGGACGGGAAAAGCAGGTGGTGGAGTACTGGCTGAAAAATCACGTCTTTGAAGAGAGCGTGAAGAAGAACGAAGGGAAGGAGGAATTTTCCTTTTACGACGGTCCGCCCACGGCGAACGGGAAACCGCATATCGGGCATATTCTCACCCGCGTGATGAAGGACATCATTCCGCGGTATCAGACGATGAAGGGGAAGCACGTCCTCCGCAAAGCGGGCTGGGACACGCACGGCCTGCCCGTCGAGCTGGAAGTGGAGAAAAAACTCGGGTTCGATCACAAGACGGAAATCGAGGCGTACGGCATCGAGCCGTTTATCAAGGAGTGCAAAAAATCCGTCTGGAAATATACTTCCGAATGGAAGGAAATGTCCGATCGGGTCGGGTACTGGTGCGATATGGAGCACCCGTATGTCACCTATCATAACGACTACATCGAATCGGAATGGTGGGCGCTGAAAAAGATTTACGAAAAGGGGCTTTTGTACAAAGGGCATAAGATCGTGCCTTATTGCCCCCGCTGCGGCACGGCGCTGTCCTCGCACGAGGTGGCGCAGGGATACAAGGACGTGAAGCAGGTGACGGCTTTTGTGCGCTTCCGTGCCGTAAAGAGAGAAAATACCTTCTTTCTCGCCTGGACCACCACGCCCTGGACCCTTCCTTCCAACGTCGCGCTGTGTATGAATCCCGACGCGGATTACGCCGAAGCGGAGACGGAATCGGGCGAACGGTATATCCTGGCGGCGGCGCTTTTGAAAACGGTGCTCGGGGAAGAGGGCTACCGCGTGGTTTCCGTCCGGAAGGGGGTCGAGTATGAAGGCGAAGAATACGAGCCGCTCTATCCGTACGGCCGCGAAAAATTCAGATTCCGCGAAAAGGCCTATTATATTACCTGCGACGGCTATGTCACCCTTTCGGACGGCACGGGCATCGTGCACATCGCGCCCGCGTTCGGCGAGGACGACTACCGCGTCGGCCGCAAATACGGCCTGCCCGTCGTACAGCTGATCGACGAAGAGGGAAAATTCCCCGAGGGGTGCGGGGAACTGACCGGCCTGGCCGCGCAGGCGGCCGATCCGCTGGTCGTCAAAGACCTCAAAGCGCGCGGATTGCTCCTCAAAACGCAGGAGATTCTGCACAGCTATCCCTTCTGCTGGCGGTGCGATACCCCTCTCATCTATTACGCCCGTTCCAGCTGGTTTATCAAGGTGACGGCCGTCAAAGACCGGCTGATCGCCGCCAACCGCTCGGTGAACTGGATGCCCGACACCATCAAGGAAGGGCGCATGGGGAACTTCCTCGAAAACGTCATCGACTGGGGACTTTCGCGCGACCGTTACTGGGGAACGCCGCTTCCCGTCTGGGTGTGTCCGGACTGCGGCGAAATCGAAGTGATCGGCTCCCGCAAGGAACTGAGCGAGCGCTGCGGCGCGCCTGCGGACATCGAACTGCACCGGCCGTATGTGGACGGACTCACCTGCACCTGTAAGAAGTGCGGCGGCACGATGAAGCGGACCCCCGAAGTCATCGATTGCTGGTTTGATTCCGGCTCCATGCCGTTCGCGCAATACCATTACCCGTTTGAAAACGCCGATCTTTTCCACGAGACTTTTCCCGCCGATTTCATTTCGGAAGCGGTGGACCAGACCCGCGGCTGGTTTTATACCCTGCTGGTCATTTCCACCATTCTCTTCGATCGGGCGCCTTTCAGAAACTGTATCGTGCTCGGGCATGTCAACGATAAGAACGGCATCAAGATGTCCAAGCACAAGGGGAATGTCGTTGACCCGTGGAGCGTGCTCGACAAACAGGGCGCGGATGCGGTACGGTGGTATTTCTACACCTCTTCGGCTCCCTGGCTGCCTTCCCGTTTCTATCCCGAAGCGGTCAGCGAGGGACAGAGGAAGTATCTCGGCACCCTTTGGAACAGCTATGCGTTCTTCTGCCTGTATGCGGAAATCGACGGGTACAATCCCGCCGGATACGATCTCAAAAAATGCCGGCTGTCGTTGATGGACCGCTGGATCCTTTCCCGGCTGAACACGCTGGTCTCTTCGGTGGACAAATACCTGGCTGCCTATAATATCACCGACAGCGCCCGGGCGTTGCAGGAGTTTTCGGACATTCTCTCCAACTGGTATGTGCGTCGCGGACGGGATCGCTACTGGGGAAGCGGCATGACGGAGGACAAGGCGGCGGCCTATACCACCCTCTGGCATGTGCTGGTCACGTTTGCAAAACTCACGGCTCCGTATACGCCGTTTATCGCGGAAGAGATGTATCTCAATCTCGTGCCCCGTTTCTTCCCGGACGCGCCCAAATCGGTGCATCTTTGCGATTTCCCCGAAGCGGACGCTTCCTTCGAGGACGAGAAACTGGAACGGGGAATGGACGGGGTGCTGGACGTGGTCAACCTCGGCCGCGCCGCGCGGAATGCGGGCAACGTCAAGAACCGTCAGCCCCTTTCCGAAATGTATGTCGTCAGCGCCCGCGACCTGGGACTGGACGAGGGACTCAAAGCCATCGCACTGGACGAACTGAACATCAGACAGTACAAGACGGCGGCTGACGCGGACGAGTTTATTTCCTATAAGCTCAAACCGCAGCTGAAAACGCTGGGGCCCAAATACGGCAAAAAACTGGGCGAAATCAGCAAGTTCCTCGCTTCCTGCGACGCCAAAAAAGTGGTGCAGGCGGTACAGGGCGGCGGCGAATATGTGATGGATACCGATTCCGGCGTCGTGCTCAAAGAAGAGGACTTGCAGATTTTCACCGAGAGCAAAGCGGGCTTTGTGTCCGCCAGCGACAAGGGGATTACGGTGGCGCTCAACACCGCTTTGACGGAAGAACTCATCGAAGAGGGCGTGGAGCGGGAACTCGTCTCCAAGATTCAGACGCTGAGAAAGGAAGCGGGCTTTGAGGTGACCGACCGGATCCGGGTGTATTACCGGGCGGAAGGCCGGGCGGAAAAGGCGCTCGCTTCGGGTAGTTTTGCTTCCGACGTCCTGGCGGTTTCCGTGGAGGCCGGCAGTGCGGACGGATATACCAAAGAGGTGGATATCAACGGCGAAAAAGCTACGCTTACGCTGGTGCGGTGCGACGGCTGACAAGCGCTGAGGGCGGGCGTTCCGACGGAACGCCCGCCGTTTTGCGCGCCGGACGTTTGTTCGGCCGCATCGTTCCGGGGCGGACCCGACTGTTTCTTCTGCTTTTGACGGAAGCTTGTATCTCCTGATACGATTTTTCGGCGATTCGCGGGGTAAAAGCGCAAAAAATCCGCTTTTTTCGTTTTACTTTCCGTTTCGGCGGAAAAATCACTTTACATCACCGGCGTTTTCCGATATAATAAGTAAGTCGGAATATCGGGAAAAACTGCCCGCGGACAGGCGGGAGGGGCATGGAACATCACGGGAAACTGTTTATGAAAATCGCGGAAAACTGGACGGATTATTCGATTATCGCCACGGGAGACGGGTATAAACTGGAACGCTGGAAGGACGTCTGCCTTCTGCGCCCCGATCCCCAGGTCATCTGGTCGGCCCGGACGGACCTCTTCGCGTATCCCGGCCTGAACGCCTGCTATAAACGCAGCGAAAAGGGGGGCGGCAGCTGGACGACGCTCCGGCCCATTCCGGAGGAATGGACGATCGGTTATGAAAGGCTGGGGCTTCGGTTCAAGATCAAGCCGATGGGCTTCAAGCATACGGGATTGTTCCCCGAACAGTCGGTGCATTGGGAACTGATGACGGAGCTCATCCGTGCGGCGCAGGCGAAAAGGTCTGCCGACCGGCCGGTGAAGGTGCTCAACCTTTTCGCCTATACGGGCGGCGCGACGGTGGCCTGCGCGAAAGCGGGGGCGGCGGTGACGCATGTGGACGCGGCGAAGGGAATGGTCGAACGCGCGGGGGAAAACGCCCGACTTTCGGGAATCGACACGGGGATCCGGTACATCGTGGACGACTGTCAGAAATTCGTGCGCCGGGAACTGCGCCGGGGCAACCGTTACGACGCGGTCATCATGGACCCGCCCTCTTACGGACGCGGCCCGGGCGGGGAGATGTGGAAGATCGAAAACGATCTGTTTCCGTTTGTGCAGCTGTGCACGGGATTGCTCTCGGACGACCCGGTGTTCTTTCTCATCAACAGCTACACCACGGGCTTGCAGCCCATGGTGCTGGACAATATCCTCAGGCTGACCCTGGGCGAACGGCGGGGACATACGGAAGCCTACGAGGTGGGAATCAGGACGGAAGAGAAAATTGCTCTTCCCTGCGGTGCGGGAGGCATCTTCATCAATGACTGAAATTTCGACCGGTGAAAACATGCAAAATGAAACGGGATTCGATCCCGGGTTCGGGATTTTATACGAGGACAATCATATCCTCGTCGCGCTCAAACCGCAGATGGTGGGCTGCTGTCCCGACGACAGCAAGGATAAAAATCTCCTCGATATGATCAAGGCCTATCTCAAACAGGCCTACGGCAAGCCGGGCAACGTCTATGTGGGGCTGGTGCACCGGCTGGACAGGCCCACGGGCGGGGTCATGGTGTACGCCAAGACTTCCAAGGCGGCTTCCCGGCTGACGGAAGGATTGCAGTCGGGCGATTTTGAGAAGCGCTATCTCGCGGCGTTGTGCGGCACGCCGGAGACCGAACGGGGCACGCTGACCAATTATCTCCGCAAGAATACCGTCAACAACATGGTGTATATCTGCACCCAGACGGAAGAGGGCGCAAAGTTCGCTTCTCTCGACTATAAAGTGCTGGAGAGCAAGGGCAGGTATGCGTTGACGGAGGTCCGTCTGCATACCGGCCGGACGCATCAGATCCGCGTGCAGATGGCGGGGATCTCTCATCCCGTGTACGGGGATATGCGGTACGGCGGCGCGTTGGCGCAGAAGGGGAAACTGGCGCTGTGGGCGTATTCGCTGTCCTTTTCTCACCCCGTGACCAAGGAGCGGCTGCGCTTCATCGCCCTTCCGCCGGCCGACGAAATGCCCTGGAAACTCTTCAATCTTTCGGCCGCGGTGGAAATACGGTGAAATTTCCGTAAAATCGAGAAAAACAGGTTATTTCACCTCAAAATGCGTTTGACAAAAATCGCGTTTGGGTGTAAAATAAAGAAAGCACAGTTAATTGTAACGATGACAGTTTACAAAATTGCGAGGCATTGCTTTAGATGAAAAAGTACAGATCCAGAGTATTGACATTTTTGCTGGCGTCCGCCTTTTCCGCGGCGGCGCTCGGAGGGGCGGTTTGCCTTTCGGGCATGACCGCGTCCGCGGCCGGCGTCACTTATACCCCTTCCCGCGTGTTCACGGCGGAAAATTCCGCGACGGTGGGGGCGGATAAGGACGACGAGACGGCAATGGCGTTCACCATTCCCGAAGCGGGCGTCGTCTCGTTCAAGAGAGATCTTGCCCTGAAATGGTATGCGGAATCGGAAGAGGGGGTTGTCGAAGCGAAGTACCTCTCCATGAAATTCGCGTTCAAAGATACGAATTTTTCCAGCGTGACCGTCGCTTTTGAAACTGCGCCCGCAACGGCTCTCAAAGACAAGAAGGCGACCAACCGCATCGTCTTTGAGAATACGGACGGCGGACTTGTCGTCAAAGTGAACGATGACGAAACGGGAACGGTTCTGACGGAGGCGATCCTGTCGGCGGCCACCGATGAAATGGAGCTTTCGCTGTCCGAAACGGACGGAGATCAGAAAGCCGGAGACGACGAGTTTTTCGTTATGATCAACGGCATACGGGTGGGCACTTTTGAAAATGTGGGCGCCAATTTCGCGGAATATTTTTCCGCTTCCGCCACGACCCCGATGGTGCCGTTTGCCTTCTCGGCGGACTTCCCCGAAGACAGCGGAAACGATGTCTCCACCACGGTATTGTTCAGCGAACTCAACGGGCAGGATTTCACGCTTGCGAACGGTTCGGTTTCGGATACCGCAAAGCCCGTTCTCGTCGTGAACGAAGACGTGATCAGTTTTGCGCTCGGCATGCCGTATTCCCTCGATTATCAGGTGATCGATGTCCTCGATACGTCCGTGACCAACAAGACGGAATATTATCAGTACGATCCCACCGATGAAGAAGCGTCGTATGCGTCTCTGTCCACCAGCGTGTATTTCTTCGATACCGTCTATACGACGGGTGAAGGGGAGAGCGCCAAAACCACTTCGGTGTATCTGGAAGAGGGAATGGAGTTTGTCTCCGTGCGGTTTACGCTGGAAGACGACAGCCACGAGGACGATGACGCCGCGGTGTATTATCTCGCCTGGTATGCGGACGAGACGGTGCGCCCTTCCGCGCCCACGCACGATACGGAGCTGGATTATATCCGCGTGGACCGGAACGAAGTGGGACCTTATTATACCGGAATCACCAATGACGACGCGGCCGGCACCACCACGGTGACCGCCGAGGGCGAAGCCCTGTTTGCCGAGTATCAGGCAGCGGTGGAAAAGGCGGCGGAAGGCGTGTATGCGGGTTCCAATTCGTATGTTTATCTTCCCTCGCTGAAAGGGCTGATTTCCGACGACGACACCGGATACAAGAATCTCGAATTTACGATTTATTATAAGACGGAATCGTCGAGCAGCGCTTCTTCGTCTTCCGGCCTCGATTATGACGAACTGCGGCTGGGGGTGTCCAGCGCGGGCATGTACGAGTTCAAGGTGGCTGCAACCGATAAAGTGGGCAATTCGATGTACTTCTATCTCGACGGGCATAAGACGTATGTCACGGCGGATACCGTCTGGGAGATCGAAGAAATTCCCTCCTTCACCTTCTCCGTCATCAACAACGGCCTGAGCGTGGAAGAGGACGACGAATCGATGCCGGATACCGGGTTCATCGACGTCACTTATAACCTTTCCGATTTCACGGTGACGGGGCTGAGCGGCTACGGCGAGACGTACGGGCTGTATTATTTCGATACGGTCGCTTTCCAGAACAAGTACTCGGTGTTTTCTTCCAGCGAACTGGTCAACATCAAGTTTGAAACGCTGAAAGAAATGGAAAAGGCGGATGTTTCCGAAGGGAAAGCGGACAAGCTCCGGGAAGATCCCGTCAGATATTTTGCGGCGCTGTATGCGCAGGCGCTTTCCGACCGTCTGGGGCTTGAAATTACCGGGGAAGATCTTCTGAACGAGGATTCCGAAGGCAACGTCATCCTGAGAAGAATCGAGGAATACGATTCCACGATCGACGAGGACGATTTCCCCGAAGAATGGGAAAAATCCGATAATAAGTATCATTGGGACGCTTCCAGCCAGTCCTTCCGGCCTCAGGAACAGGGCACCTATCTCATCTTTGCGGTGTTCACCGATTCCCAGTTGTTCGGAAATTACGCGGCGGCCTATAAGGCGATTTCCGTGGACGCGGACATCGACAGCATTCCCGGTGAAACGGAATGGTTGCAGAACAACATCGCCTCCATCGTTCTCTTCTCGATCGCGGGCGTCATGCTCATCGTCGTCATCATCCTGTTGCTCGTGAAGCCTTCGGACGAATCCCTTGAAGATGTCGACGAGGCGGACGATAAGAAAAAGAAGAAGGCGAAAAAGTCCAAAAAAGAAAAGACCGGAAAGAAGGATAAATCGTCCGAAAAATAATTCTTTTCCATTGTAAACAATGCAAGAAAGCGGCTCTGCTCGAAGTTGTTGAAACCGGGTAGAGCCGCTTTTTTATGAAAAATTTTAGAAAAAGAAGGGCGCGGAAGCAATTCTTCCGTGCCGGTGAATCATAACGCATGCAATCCGCCGCAGGCGCAGGATTTTTGCTCTTCCGGCGGGTGGGTAGGGGACGGACAAAAACCGGGCCCGGCGGCGCGGAAAAAACGGAAGTCCGTTGCGGAGGCCGGAAGAGTCCGGGAGAAAACCGGAAAAACGGCCGCAAACAGGCCGGGAAATCCGGAAAAATCATCGATGGGACTTTTTCCAGTCTTTGATTTCCTGCAAACGCGTTTTGATTTTGCCCTCCACCCCCTCTTCGGTGGGGAGATAGTATTCTTTCCCGAGCAGGGAATCGGGCAGGCATTGCATGGAAGTGAGTTTGTCCTCCGTATTATGGGCATATTGGTAACCCTTGCCGTAGTCCAGTTCCTTCATGAGTCTGGTGGGCGCGTTGCGTATGACGAGGGGGACGGGCTCGGCCAGCATATTCAGCGCGTCTTTTTTGGCGCGTTCGTACGCCATATAGAGGGAGTTGGATTTCGGCGCCATGGACAGATAGACAATCGCCTGTGTGAGATGAACCGAACATTCGGGCATCCCGATGAAATGGCAGGCCTGGTAAGCGGCGACGGCGATTTCCAGGGCGCGGGGATCGGCCAGCCCGACATCCTCGCTGGCGAACCGTGTGACCCGGCGCGCGATATACAGGGGATCCTCGCCGGCTTCCAGCATCCGCGCCAGCCAATACACGGCGGCGTCGGGGTCGGAATTGCGCATGGATTTGTGCAGGGCGGAGATCAGGTTGTAGTGTTCTTCTCCCTTTTTGTCATACAGGAGGGATTTTTTGGAAGTGCACTGTTCGATCGTCTCGTCGGTGATCCGGGTTTTGTCGCCGTCGGGAACGCCGTTCAGGACGGCCATTTCCAGCGTGGAAAGAGCGCGCCGGGCGTCTCCGTCCGCAAAGACGGCGATGGCGCGGAGGAGTTCGTCGGAAATTTCGATTTCCTGCGTCCCGAATCCGCGTTCGTCCCGAAGCGCACGGCGGAGCAACTCTTCGATCTCTTCCGGTTTCAACGCTTGTAGGACAAACACTTTGCAACGGGAGAGGAGCGCGCCGTTGACCTCGAACGAAGGGTTTTCCGTCGTCGCGCCGATGAGAATGATGCTGCCCTTTTCGACGAAGGGCAGGAAGGCGTCCTGCTGCGCTTTGTTGAAGCGGTGAATTTCATCGACGAACAGAATGGTCTTTTCGCCGAAGCGCCGGTTTTGTTCCGCTTGTTCCATCACCTGCTTGATTTCTTTGATTCCGCTGGTGACGGCGGAGAAGTCGATGAAATTGGCTTTGGTGCGGCGGGCGATGATCCGCGCGAGCGTGGTTTTGCCGACGCCCGGCGGCCCCCAGAAAATCATGGAGCCGATGTTGTCGCTTTCGATGAGGCGGCGCAGAACCCGGCCTTCTCCCAGCAGGTGTTTCTGCCCGCAGTATTCGTCCAGCGTCTGCGGCCACAGCCGCGCCGCCAAGGGCTGACTGTATTCGGTTTCAAAAATCGTTCCCTGAACCGGCATGGTTTTCGCCTCGTTTGCTGAATTTCGCTATTCGCTATCATTATATCGTTTTTTTTGCCGGCTGTCAATTCCGCGGGCGGTGAAAACCTTTTCGGAAAAAAATTTCCGGCGCGCGGACCGTTCCGCGCGCCGGAGAAAAGACTGCTTAAACGGAACGGCCCGGGCATTCTTGCCCGGGCCGTAAGATTTTGCGACAGAGACTGACGGTAAGCTCAGACGATATATTTGGGATCTTTTGCGGGGCGGGCGTCCAGCTCCG